>DASQCL010000021.1:0-7559 GCA_035634715.1 Solirubrobacterales bacterium | reverse complement strand
GGTTCAGCATCGCGGTCCCGCTGTAGATCCCGGAAGCCACTTTGGGGAAGGCCCTCTCCGGGGTCGAGTCCCACTGGCCCAGCGCGTCCCGGGCGGACTCCATGAAGCCGATCGACTCGTCCTCGGGCGTCGTCTGCGCCTTGCCGACCACGAACGAGCCGGATTCGTCGACGATGAACGTGTCCGTCATCGTCCCCCCGGCATCGATCGCCAGGACGCGCGGGCTCCGGTCGCCACTCTCGCTCATGCCTGTCGCCACTCTATCCCCGGCCCGGGGCTGCGAACCTTTCAGGCCATGATGCGCCGAATCGGGATCGTCGCGCTGGTCCTCCTGGGCCTTCTCGGCATCAGCCAGCTCGTGATCCCGCCGATCATCGAGAGCCGCATCTCTGACCGCCTCACCGCGGCCGGCGGGTCGGCCCATGTCTCGGTCTCGGCCCTGCCGTCGATCCGACTCCTCTTCGGCGAGGGCAGCCGCATCGAGGTCACGGGAAGCGGCCTCAACCTGACCTCGCAGAGCGAGAGCGGCACCGTCTTCTCGAATCTGGACGGCTACGACAACGTGAACGTGAACCTCGACCACTTCCACGCCGGGCCGTTCCAGTTGGGGAGCTTCGAGCTCACGCGGAGCGGCCCCGAGGGGGAGTACCACCTCGTCGCGCAAGGACGGACGACCCCGACCGACCTCGCCTCGTACGGCGCTTCACAGCTCGGGCTGCCGGGCGGCCCGCTGCTCAGCTACCTGGGCGGCAAGGTCCTCGGCCAGGATTTCATCCCGATCAACCTGGACATGAACGTCCAGAGCGACGGCGGCCGGGTGATGGTCACATCGGGCGGCGGCACGATCGCGGGCCTCCCGACAGGGCCGCTCGCGGAGCTGATCACCTCGGTCGTGGTGGTGAAGCTCTAGCTGCTGGAGCTCGAGCCGCCGGCCGCGGATGCGGATGCGGCCGCCGCCGCGTCGCGCGCCTTGAAGTAGTCCTCGCCCTCGATCCCGACTCGCGGCATGCGCGAGAGCCAGCGCGGGAGCCACCAGTTCCGCTTGCCGAGCAGCACCATGACCGACGGGACGAGGACGCAGCGAACGATCGTCGCGTCGATCGCGATGGCGGCCGCGAGCCCCAGTCCGAACTCCTTGACGACCGGCTGTCCGTTGAGGATGAAGCTCGTGTAGACGGCGACCATGATCAGGGCGGCGGAGGTGATGACGCGTGCGCTCACCGCCAGCCCGTCGACCACCGCCTCGTGGTTGTCTCCCGTCTGCTCGAAGTGCTCCCGCATCCGGCTCATCAGGAACACCTGGTAGTCCATCGAGAGGCCGAACAGGATCGCGAACATCATCAACGGCACGTAGCTGACGATCGGCGTGGCCCCTCCGTCGACCCCGATCAGGCTCGCCCCGTGGCCCTCCTGGAAGACGAAGGTGAGCACGCCGTACGCGGCGGCCACCGACAGCAGGTTCATCAGCGCCGAGATCAGCGGCACGACGACCGACCGGAACGCGATCAGGAGCAGGATGATGCTCAGCGCGATCACGACCGCGATCACGAGCGGCAGCTTCTCACTGATGCGTGAGGCGAGATCGATGTACGAGGCCGTCTGGCCGCCGACGTAGGTGGTGAGCGTGGTCCCCTTGTCGGCCTTGGGAATCACGCTGTCGCGCAGGTGATTCACGAGGTCGGTCGTGGCGTCCGCGGACGGCGCCGTGGTCGGGATCACGCTGAATGACGCGGCGCTGCCGGAGTTGTCGACGACCGACGGCGATACGTCCTTGACGCCCTTCGTCTTGCCGATCTGGTTCTGGAGGTGCACCAGACGCGGATCGCTCGCCGTCGTCTTCAGGAACTGCTCCTGCTGGTCCGCCTGCTTCTCCTTCTTGGTCGGCGGCTGCGAGGAGACCTGCTGCTCGGCCTCGGAGGAGGCCTGGTCCGGCGGAACCCCCTGCGCCTCGAGCTGCTGCGTGGTCTGCTGGACCGCCTGCTGCTCCTGCTGCTGCTGCTGGGACTTGAGCTGGTTGAGCTTCTTCTGGTCGTTGTGGGCCTTGTCCTTGCCGAAGTCGACGGCGATCAGGAGCGGGCCGTTGGTGCCCGGCCCGAAGCCCTTGTCGATGAGGTCGTATGCCTGGCGGACGGTGGTGGACTTGGGCATCTGCCCGTTGTTCTGCTGGCCCAGCTGCAGATTGAGCACCGGGATGGCCAGCACGAGGAGGATCGCGACCGCGATCAGCATCGCCGGGATCGGATGGCTCCCGATGAAGCGGGCCCAGCGAGCCCAGCCATGGGGGCGGTGATCGTGCGGGGGCGGCTTCAGGAAGGGAACCCGCAGGGAGTCGATGTGCTTGCCCATGATCGCCAGCAGGGCGGGGATCAGCGTGATCGCGGTGAGGATCGCGATCAGGACCACGACCGCGGCCGAATAGCCCAGGGCGCTGACGAGTGGGATCTGGGCAACGGCCAGCGAGACGAGCGCGATCACGACGGTCCCGCCCGCGAAGACGACCGCGCCGCCTGCGGTGGCCACCGAGCGCGCGGCCGCCTCGTCGGTGTCGAAGCCCTGCTCCATGAAGCCCTTGTGGCGGCTGACGATGAATAACGCGTAGTCGATGCCCACGCCGAGCCCGAGCATCGTCCCGAGCGTCGGGCCCACGGTCGGCACCGAGATGCCGTGGCCGAGCAGGCCGATCAGCGCGAGGCCGGTGCCAACGCCGACGAGGGCGGTGAGGATCGGCAGCGACATCGCGGTCAGCGTGCCGAACATGAAGATCAGGATGATGATCGCGGCGATGATTCCGACCAGCTCGCTCGACTCCACGTCCGGCTTCGACACCGCGTTGCCCAGGTAGCCCCCGTTGGCGACCTGGAAGTTGGCGTCCACGGCCGGCGACTCGTGATCGATGATCGTCTGCGCCTGCTCCTCGGTCAGATCGCTCTGGCTCAGGCCGATCGTGACCGGGATGTAGCCGATCTTCTCGTCCTTGCTCAGGTACGCGGAGCCCTGCGAGCTGAGGGGGCTCACGGCCTTGGTGACGTGCGGCGCCTTCTTCAGTGACGCGACGGTGTCCTTGACGACCTTGGAGTTCGCGGATGAGGTCAGCTTGCCGTTCGGCGCCTCCATGACCACGGGGTTGGTCCCGTTCGCCTGCTTGGGCAGGTGTGCGTCGAGGAGGTTCTGCGCGTTCGTCGAGCCCGTGCCCGGAAGGGTCAGGTCGTTGCTCGTGTTCCTGCCGAAGTGGTTCGCGAGCAGGACGGTGACGATCAGGATCGCGAGCCATACCGGCAGGACGACGAACTTGAAGCGGACGCAGTGTCGGCCGATGGAATAGAGCGCTGCGCTCATGAGGCTGACCCTATCCCGCTCCGCGGTCGCGACCTTGGCATCTGAGGTCCCTTTCGAGGCTCCGTTTCAAAGCGATACTGAGTATCGCTTCGTTACTGTACCATACTGAATATGGTTTCAGATGCGGGCGAGCGCGACCGGCCGACCTTCGTCGGATACGGGGGCGGAACCAGCCAATCGCCGCTGCCCGCCCCGCCGACCCAGGCTCGGGGAGCCGACAAGCGGGACCGCCTCTACGACGCGGCCATCGCCCGCTATCGCGACGTCGGTGTCGCCGACACTAGGGTGGAGGACGTGATCGCCGACGCCGAGGTGAGCTGGGCGACGTTCTTCAGATACTTCCCGCGCAAGGAGGACGTCCTGCTCGAGGGCGCCGCGCGTCACTTCCGCGATCACGTGCGAGCCGTCGCCGAGGAGGGCCTCCAGGATCGCCGGCTCAGGATTCGAACGGTGGTCGAGCGAACCTTCACCGCGCTGCTCCGGCCCGCGGACATGCCCCCCGCCCTCCACAACGCCGCGCTGCTCGAGGTGTTCGCAAGCCCGGCTCGCTTCTCTGCGCTGGTGGGAGACCAGCCGCAACCGGTCATCGGGTTGGTCGCCGAGCTGCTTGCCGAGGGGCAGCGGCGCGGCGAAGTGCGGGCAGACATAGATGTGGGTGTCGCCGCGGTCGCGCTCAGCGCGGGCTGCATGTTCCTCGCCGTCCAGGCCGCCGCCACCGGGGCCGATGCGGTGCAGAGCGCGACAAAGTCGCTCGACATTCTCTGGGGAGGCCTTGAATGAGAGCTCGGCGCCTCGGACCACTCGCGACGCTCACGTTCACCCTCGCGCTCGCCTGCACCTTCGGCGCCGGCCAGGCCCTCGCCGCGTCGCACTCGAAGCTCACGATCTCCCCCGCCCAGGGCACGCCGGACGCCTCGCCGCAGACCCAGGTCAGCGTGCTCGGGGTCGAGCCGCAGCGCATCCGCTCGGTGAAGGTCACCGGCTCGGTGACCGGCAAGCACCGCGGCTCGATGGACGACTACTCGGGCTCTCGCGGGGCGAGCTTCATCCCCGACCGGCCGTTCGCACAGGGCGAGCGGGTCAAGCTGGTCGTCCGGATCCGAGACCGCAAGCCGGTGCGGCGCACGTTCACGATCGCCCGCCTCGGCCCGGTGCAGCCGGTGCTCAACCTCAAGAAGAAGCAGCCCGACAAGCTCCAGCACTTCATCTCGGAGCCGGACCTCCTGCCGCCGCGGGTCGACATCAACAAGGACGTGGGCGGCACGCGCGGCCGCGTGTTCGCCACTCCCCTTCCCTCCCCCATCGTCCACCCGGACAGCCACAACACGATCGAGATCCATCCCGTCGGCCCCGGCGGCCCGATGATCACGGACGGCAACGGCAACCTCGTCTGGTTCAAGCAGCTCACCGGTCCGGACGTCGCCGCGAACCTCCAGATACAGAAGTTCCGCGGCCGCAAGGTGCTGACCTGGTGGCAGGGCGGCGTCACCCCCTCGGCGTTCGGAATCGGCAAGGGCGTGATCGCCAACCGGAAGTACCAGACGATCCGCACCGTCCACGCCGGCAACGGCTACGACATGGACATCCACGAGTTCACGCTGACCCCCGGCGGCGACGCTCTCTTCACGGTCTACGTGCCGATCATGGTCCACCTGCCCGGCTCCCCCTCCGGCACCCTCTCCCCCCTCCTCGACTCGATCGTGCAGGAGGTCGACGTGCGGACCGGCCTCGTGGTGTGGGAGTGGCACTCCTACGGGCACATCCAGCTCGCCGACTCCTACGCGAATCCCGAGAACAGCTCCTCCTACGACGCGTACCACATCAACTCGATTCAGAACCTCAACCGCGGTCGCGTTCTGATCTCGGCCCGCGACACCTCGGCCGTCTACAAGATCGACCGGGCGACCGGCCATATCCGGTGGACCCTCGGCGGTAAGGCGAACGACTTCCAGCACCGCCATGACGCGCGGTTCTGGTTCCAGCACGATGCGCAGCTCCTATCCGGGAGCCGGATCAGCCTGTTCGACGACGAGGCGGGTCCGCCCAAGAAGGGGCCCTTCTCGCGGGGGCTCATCCTCAAGCTCAACACGCGCCAGCGCTCGGCCAAGGTGGAGCAGCAGTACTACCGCTCGACGACGACCTCCGCGCAGAGTGAGGGGAGTGTGCAGACCCGCGGCAGCGGCAATGTGTTCGTGGGCTACGGCTCCGAGCCGTTCTTCTCGGAGTTCTCGCCGGGCGGCCGCCTCCTCTACGACGGGAGCCTCCCCAAGGACGACGGCAGCTACCGCACCTTCCGGTACCGCTGGCATGGCGACCCGCAGACGAGCCCGACGCTCGCCGTGCAGATCACGAGCTCGTCCAAGGTGGCCGCGTTCGCGAGCTGGAACGGCGCAACCGCCGTCAAGCGCTGGGAGCTGCTCACGGGCCCGGAGGAGGACAAGATGCGCCCGATCGGCTCCGCCCGCTCCACCGGATTCGAGACCGAGATCGACGCCAACCGGGCGGGTGCGGTGTACGCCGTCCGCGCGATCGACTCCCACGGGCACGTTCTCGCCACCTCGGAAGCCGTGCCCCCCTCGTGAGCGCGGGGCTCAGTTGGCGGGTCCAGGAATGGGGCCAGCGCGGGCGGAGCGAGCGCTTCCGCGGGCATCGCATCCACGTCTTCGAGCGTGAGGGGTCCGGGCTCCCGCTCGTGCTGCTCCACGGATTTCCCTCGAGCTCGTTCGACTGGTGCGGCCTGCTCGATGCCACCGAGGCCAATCCCGTCCTCGCCTTCGACTTCCTTGGCTTCGGGCTCTCCGAGAAGCCAACGGACCACACCTACACGCTTGGATGGCAGGCGGACCTGACCGAGGACCTCGTGCAGCGGCACCTGGGCGGCGGACCGGTGCTCGTCGTCGCCCACGACATGGGGACGTCGGTGGCGACAGAGCTCCTCGCGCGCGACATCGACGGGGCGCTCGGGATCCAGATCGCCGGCGCGCTCCTGTTCAACGGCAGCATCGTGCTGGAGAAGGCGACCCTCACCCGCGGCCAGAAGCTCCTCCGCGGCCCGCTCGGCCCTGTGGCGTCGGTGCTGACCAACGAGCGGATGTTCCGTCGCGAGTTCGCGGCCCTCTTCAGCCCTGCGCATCCCCTGAGCGACGCTGAGGCTGCGGACCAGTGGGCGCTGATCACGCGCGAGGGCGGCCGCGCCCTGGGGCACAAGCTCATCCACTACCTGGACGAGCGCGTGCGCTACGCGGACCGGTGGCACGGGGCCGTGCGCGATTGGGAGGGCCCGCTGTCCCTCGCCTGGGGCCTCCACGACCCGGTGGCGACCGTTTCGGTCCTCGACGCGCTTGTCGCGCTGCGGCCCGAGGTTCCGGTCGACCGGCTGGCCGAGCTCGGGCATTACCCGCAGATCGAGGACCCTGCGGCGATCGCCGGCTCCGTGGAGAGCGCGCTCGCCCGCGCCGAGGTGGCCGCCTGATGGCCGCCTCAGAGGGCCAGGGACGCCCCCCCAACATCCTGCTGGTGATCACCGACCAGCAGCGCCAGCCCCGCCACTGGCCGCAGGACCCGGGCTGGCTCAGGGAGCTGATGCCGAACGAGGCCGAGCTCGCCCGCACCGGGCTCACCTTCACAAACGCCTTCTGCAACACGGCGATGTGCTCCCCGAGCCGCGCGACGCTGCTCACGGGGCGGTATCCCGCCGAGCACGGGGTCACCCTTACGCTCACCGCCGCCGACCTCCACCCCGACCCGCGCAACGCGCCCGCCGTCACCGAGACGATGATCAGGATCCTGCGCCGCCACGAGGCTCCGGCGAAGCGCGTCCTCACCCAGTACGTGCGGGGCGCGCTGCGCCTCGGTCCGCACTCCGGAAATGAGCCGGTCCTCCCGCCAGGAATGCGCAACCTCGCCACGATGCTTCGCCAGGCCGGGTACGAGGTGGCCTACAAGGGGAAGTGGCATCTCACCCACCCCTCCGGGGACGGCGCCCTCCTCAGCGGTTGGGACCAGAGCGACGCGATTCGAATCGCCGCTGACTACGGCTTCGCCGACTGGGAGGCCCCCGACGCGGGCGAGAACGCCAAGGCGGAAAACTTCGGCGGCGGCAACGCGGGACACGGCAGGGGTTGGGACGAGGTGTACACGTCCCAGGCCGAGCGCTGGCTCGGCCGGGCGGACCTCCCCGAGCCCTTCTGCCTGGTCGTCTCCCTCGTCAACCCCCACGACGT
>DASQCL010000020.1:0-19181 GCA_035634715.1 Solirubrobacterales bacterium | reverse complement strand
AGCGGAGGTCGATGGCCACGACACATGGCAGCGAACCACGCTTGTCTGCGCGCTCGTGGGGGACGCGGATGTCGGGCGGCGGGCCGACCAGCTCGAGCGGTTCGTCGAGTCGCGCTGTCCCGACGGGTCGGGGTTCGACCGCGACCTGCTCACCCTGGCCGACATCCGCGGATGAGAACCACCAAGGCGAGGGCATCCGTTGCGCTAGAGTCGCCGACCGATGGCCCAGCGCATGAGAAGGGTCAACGAGCTCATGCGCGAAGTGATCGGGTCCGCGATTACTAGTGAGCTCGAGGACCCCCGGATTGGATTCGTGACAGTGACCTCCGTGGACACCAGCCCCGACCTGCGCTCAGCGAAGGTCTACGTGAGCGTGCTCGGCGACGAGGCCGAGCGCGAGGCGACGCTTGCCGGGCTGCGCTCCTCACATGGCGTGCTGCAGTCGGCCATCGCAAGCCAGGTGCGGATCAAGCGCACCCCGACGCTGACCTTCCACTACGACGAGACGCCGGAACGGGGTGTGCGGATCACGAGGTTGCTCGAGGATGAGTGAGGCTCCCGCCGCGGTGGCGCAGCGCACGGATGCGACGGTCGCCGAAGTGGCTGAGGAGATCAGAGCCGCCGATCGGTTCCTGCTCACCACCCACGAGGGACCCGACGGAGACGCGCTCGGCTCGCTGCTGGCCACCCACAAGCTGCTCCAGCAGCTTGGCAAGGACTCCGTGATGTTCCTGGCGGCGAAGGAATTCCCGCTGCCGGTCGAGTACCGCTTTCTCCCGCTCGAGGAGGTGTTCCACGAGCCGCCGGTCGATCTCGTGGACCGGTTGGTGGTTTTCCTCGACTGCGGGAACATCGATCGCATGCCCGTCGACTTCCTGCGCCGCGACGACGCGAGGATTCTGAACATCGACCACCACCACGACAACACGCGCTTCGGGAACGTGAACCTCGTCGACACGCGCGCCTCGTGCACCGCCGAGATCCTCTACCGGCTCGTGAGGCCCCTGGGCGCCGAGATCACGCCCGACATCGCGACGGCCCTCTACGTCGCGCTCGTGACCGATACCGGTCGCTTCATGTACGAGAACACGGGCCCGGACTCCCACCGCATGGCGGCGGAGCTGATCGAGGCCGGGGTCGACGTCCACGACATCTACCGACGCCTGTACGAGCGCGTCCCGATCGAGAAGCTCCACCTCGTTGCGCGGGCGGTCGAGCGCATCCACCGGCTCGACGAGTGCCGCCTCGCCGTCACCTACATCTCCGCCGAGGACTACCTGGAGACGGGCGCGAACGAATCGCTCACCGAGGGCATCATCGATCACGTGCGGTCGCTCGAGGGCGCCGAGGTGGCCGCGATGGTTCGCGACAAGAGCGACGGTGGCGCTTACGCGCGCAAGGTGAGCCTGCGCTCAGCGACGGGCACCGTCGACGTCTCCGCGATCGCTCAGCGCCACGGGGGCGGCGGCCACCCGCGTGCCGCCGGCTTCTCGACCGACCTGTCGTACGACGAGCTCCTGAAGGTCCTCTGCACCGAGGTGAAGGCGGAGCTGGGCTCGTCGTAGCGTCCGCGGGCATGACCGCCGACGCCCCCGAACCAAGCGTGCTGCTCGTCGACAAGCAGGCGGGCATGACCTCTCACGACGTCGTGGCACGGGTCCGCCGCGAGCGCGGCTTAAAGACCGGGCATGCGGGGACGCTGGACCCGTTCGCCACGGGGCTCCTGATTGTGCTCCTCGGACGGGAGGCGACCCGATGCCAGGCGCTGTTCATGGACTTGCGAAAGGTCTACCGGGTGGTCGCGCGCTTCGGCGCGGTCTCTACCACCGGCGACCCGGATGGCGAGATCACCGAGACCGGCGTCGTGCCCGATGACGAGCTGGAGCTGCCCACGGGCGAGGTGCGCCAGCGCCCACCGGCCTACTCGGCGGTCAAGGTCCGGGGCGTGCGGGCGTACAAGCGCGCCAGGCGCGGCGAGGAGGTCGAGGTGCCGGAACGGCAGGTCACGGTGCACCGGTTCGAACAGCTGTGGCACGAGGGTGACCGGGCGGAGTTCGCGATCGAGTGCTCCTCGGGCACCTATGTGCGCAGCCTGATCGCGGACCTCGGCGACGCCTATTGCGAGAGCCTGCGCCGGACCGCGATCGGCCCATTCGAGGTCGACGAGGCCGAAAAGCTCCTTTCGCTCGACGATGCCTTGGAGCGGGTCGAAGACGGTGCGTGAAAGGCTTTCGGCGCGATGAGCATCAAGGTCACCTCGCTGCCGGACGCTGAGCGCCGCCCACGCCACGTGGCCATCGGGACCTTCGACGGCGTTCACGTCGGGCACCGGCAGGTGATCGACAGGGCGGACACGGTCCTCACCTTCGAGCCGCACCCGCTGAGTGTGATCCATCCTGACGCGACGCCCAAGCTGATCATGCCGTTCGACATCAAGCGCGACGTGATCGAGGGCCTGCGCGTCGAGGAGCTCGTGGTGATCCCGTTCGATCACGAGTTCAGCCAGATCCCCGCCGAGGAGTTCTGCAGCAGGATCCTGGTCGAGACGCTCGGGGCCGAGAAGGTGTCGGTGGGGGAGAACTTCCGCTTCGGCGCCAAGGCGAAGGGCGACCCGGAGATGCTCGCGGCGCGCCCGGAGTTCGAGGAGCGAGTGGTGCCGCTGGTCGAGCTCGATGGCGAGATCGTCTCCTCGAGCCGCATCCGCTCGCTGATCGCCGCGGGCGAGATCGACGTCGCCAACCGGTGCCTCGGCGCGCCCTTCCTGCTCGAGGGCCTGGTCGTCGAGGGCGACGGCCGGGGGCGGACGCTTGGCTTCCCGACCGCGAACCTCGTCCCGCAGGACGATCTGGTCGCCCCCGGGCACGGCGTGTATGCGGCCTTCGCCAATGGGCAGCCCGCGGCCGTGAACGTCGGCGTCAGGCCGACCTTCGAGACCGGGCGGGGCCTGCTGATCGAGGCCTTCCTGATCGACTTCGAGGGCGACCTCTACGGCAAGACTCTGCGCATCGCGTTCATCGCCCGACTGCGCGGCGAGCGGCGGTTTCCGACCGTCGAAGAGCTGATCGCGCAGATGCATCGCGACGTGGCGGAGGCCAAAGAGCTCTGTGCTAGCTTCACAAACTGATTTTCAGATGCCGCTGACGAAGGAGAAGAAGCAGGAGCTGATCGGCCAGTACGGCCGCGAGGACGGCGACACCGGCTCGGCCGAGGTCCAGATCGCGCTGCTCACCGAGCGCATCAACCATCTGACCGAGCACCTGCGCACGCACAGCAAGGACCACCACTCGCGCCGCGGCCTGCTGATGATGGTCGGCAAGCGCCGGCGGCTGCTCCGGTACCTCGAGCGCGCTGACCTCGACCGTTACCGCACGGTCGTCTCGGACCTCGGTCTGCGTCGGTGATGTTGGCGCGGAGCCGTGGGCGACGCGTCTGGCAGGTGCGGTTTAAGTGATTAAGGTCGGCGAGAAGGCGCCCGACTTCTCGCTGCCGAACCACAAGGGGGAGCAGGTCTCGCTATCGGACTTTCGCGGGCGGAAGGTGATGCTCGCGTTCTACCCGAGCGACTTCAGCCCGGTCTGCTCCGATCAGCTCTCGATCTATCAGGAGGTCAAGCCGGACCTCGACGAGGCGGGTCTCGAGGTCGTGGGGGTCAGCATCGATCACTCCTGGGCGCACCGGGCCTTTCGCAAGGAGCTGAACCTGGACTTCACGCTGCTCGCCGACTTCCACCCGAAGGGGCAGGTCGCCGAGCTCTACGGCGCGTACCTGCCCGACTACGGCACCAGCAACCGGTCGCTCGTGCTGGTCGATCCCGAGGGCGTCGTCAGCTGGGTCTACGAGTCGACGACGCCGCTCGAGATCCCCGGCGCGAATCTCCTCTTCGACGCCCTCGAAGCCACTGACAAGGCCTGAGCTCACCAGCGCCGGCGTCCCCCCGGTCGGCCCCGAAGACCACGTGCGCGGGGACGGGCGGGAGCTGATCCTGTACCTGGACCTCGCATGCCCGCATTGCGCCGCGATCTGGGCGCAGCTGGAGGGACGGCCGCTGCGCCTCGTGTTCCGCCACTTTCCGGTGGCCAGCAAGCATCCCCGCGCGCCTGCCCTCCATGCCGCCGCCGAGGCCGCGGCGCTACAGGGCTCCGAAGAGGTGTTCTGGGCGCTCGTGGACTCGATCTATGCCGACCAGGGGAGGGTGGACGACCCGCATCTATGGGAGCGTGCGAAAGCGCTCCGGCTGGACGTCGAGCGCTTCGATCGGGACCGTCGCTCGACGGCGCCCGCCGAGCGCGTTCGCCGTGATTTCCAGGGCGGAATCCGCGCGGGGGTGGCGAGTACCCCGGCGGCGTTCCTGGACGGCGCCCCGGTTGCCGTTGATCTTGCATCGGGGCTTGCCTTGTAACATCGCTAGCGAACGAGAACGAGAAGTTCTTTAACGATTGGGCCGCCATCCGGGCGGCCGAAGGGAAGTAATACATGAGCATGTTTGACGTAAGCCGCGTCTCGGTGGAGGTAGGCGGCGATGAGATCTCCTTCGAGACCGGCAAGCTCGCCCGCCAGGCGGGCGGAGCCGTTGTCGCGCGCTCCGGGGACACGATGGTGCTTGGCACCGCGACCGTGGGCAACCTGCGCGACGTGGACTTTCTGCCGCTGACCGTCGATGTCGAGGAGCGCCACTACGCGGCCGGAAAGATCCCCGGATCCTTCTTCCGCCGCGAGGGTCGAGCGGGCGAGAAGGCCACGCTGACCGCGCGGATGATCGACCGGCCTGTTCGGCCGCTGTTCCCCAAGGGATGGCACTTCGAGACTCAGATCGTCTGTACGCCGCTGTCGGTCGAGTTCGAGCACCCGTACGACATCCTGGCGATGAACGCGGCCACGGCCGCGCTGGCCATCTCCCAGATCCCGGTTCCGACCCACGTCGGCGCCGTGCGGATCGGGAAGCTCGACGGGGACTTCGTGGTCAACCCGTCCGAGGAGGACTA
Source organism: Solirubrobacterales bacterium (assembly GCA_035634715.1). Lineage (GTDB taxonomy): Bacteria > Actinomycetota > Thermoleophilia > Solirubrobacterales > 70-9 > AC-56. Next base: position 14,199 of record DASQCL010000020.1, on the reverse strand, counting down.
CGAGAACCTCGAGATGGATCTAGTCGTCTCGGGCTCCAGTGAGGCGATCCTGATGGTCGAGTGCGGCTCTGCGGGCGTCAGCGAGGCTGAGGTCCTGGACGCTCTCGACATCGCACACGAGGAGATCAAGAAGATCGTTGCGACGATCGAGGAGCTTCGCGACAAGGCCGGCAAGGACAAGGTGGAGGTCGTCGAGCCCAAGGTCGACCCAGAGCTTCTCCAGGAGATCCAGGCCTCACACGGGACCAAGCTGGATGAGGCGACGCAGATCCCCGACAAGCTTGCGCGACAGGATGCCGCGAACGCGGTCGAAGAGGAGGTTCTGGAGCAGTACGCCGGCGCGGGCGAGGGATCGGAAATCGATCCCGAGCGGCGGGCCGAGGTCTCCCGGGCCTTCGACGCCCTGGAGAAGGACATCATCCGCCGCCGCATCGCGATCGACAAGAAGCGGCCCGACGGCAGGGCCCAGGACGAGATCCGGCCGATCGAGTGCGAGGTGGACATCTCACCTAGAGTCCACGGCTCGGCGCTGTTCACGCGCGGCGAGACGCAGATCCTCTCCAACGTAGCGCTGGGGACGACCCGCATGGACATGCGGGTCGACAACCTCGGCCTGGTGGAGTCGAAGACGTTCTGGCACCACTACAACTTCCCGCCGTACTCGGTCGGGGAGGCGGGCTTCATGCGCGGCCCGAAGCGCCGCGACATCGGCCACGGCGCGCTCGCCGAGCGAGCGCTCGTGGCGACGATCCCGAGTCAAGAGGACTTCCCCTACGTGATCAGGGTCGTCTCGGAGACAATGGAGTCCAACGGCTCGTCGTCGATGGGCTCCGTTTGCGCTTCCTCGATGGCTCTGATGGCGGCCGGCGTGCCGGTCTCCGCCCCCGTCGCCGGCGTGGCGATGGGCCTGATCAAGGAGGGCGACGACCACGTCGTCCTCACCGACATCGCCGGCGTCGAGGATCACCTCGGCGACATGGACTTCAAGGTCGCCGGCACCGCGGACGGCATCACGGCCCTGCAGATGGACATCAAGATCTCCGGGGTCACCTTCGACATCCTGCGCGACGCGCTCGAGCAGGCGCGTCAGGGCAGGCTCTTCATCCTCGACAAGATGAAGGAGGCCATTCCGGGTCCGCGCGAGCAGCTGTCGGAGTTCGCTCCCCGCATCGAGCAGATCAAGATCGACACCGACAAGATCGGGGCGGTCATCGGCAAGGGCGGCGAGACGATCCGCGGGCTGTCGGAGGAGTTCGAGGCCGACATCAACGTCGAGGACGACGGCACCATTCAGGTGTACGCGCCGAGCGGCGCCCTGGTCGACGCTGCTATCGCCGCCATTGAAGCGATGACCAAGGAGGCCGAGGTCGGCGACAAGTTCAAGGGCAAGGTCGTAAAGACGACTGCCTTCGGCGCGTTCGTCGAGCTCACGAAGGGCACCGACGGGCTGCTCCACATCTCGAACGTCAAGCCCGGCGAGCGGGTCGAGTCCGTGGACGACGTGCTGTCGCAGGGCGACGAGCTCGACGTGACCGTGGTCGAGGTCGACCGCGAGCGCGGGCGGATCGGCCTGCGGCTCTCCGACGACCCCGCCGTGGAGGGCAAGTCCCCCACGGAGCTCGCCAACGTCGGCTCCGGCGATCGCGGCCCCCGCGGTGGGAGCCGCGACGGTGGCGGTCGGCGTGAGCGGCTGGACGGCGGCCGCGACCGCGGTCGCAGCGGCAGCGGACGCCGGCGCAATTGAGCCAGGCATCGGGAAGCGCCGGCGCCCCGGGCGAACTGCCCGAGGGCGTCCGGCTGACCGATCCCGCGGACGGCATCCGCGTCGTCACGGAGGAGGTGCCCGGAGTCCGCTCCGTGGCCCTCGGCATGTGGGTGCGCACCGGCTCCCGCGACGAGGGGCCGAAGGAGGCGGGCGTCTCGCACTTCCTCGAGCACCTTCTGTTCAAGGGCACCGAGCGCCACTCGGCGATCGAGATCTCCGAGCTCTTCGACGGCATGGGCGCGGCCACCAACGCCGCGACGAGCAAGGAGTCGACGCACCTGCACGCACGGCTCCTCGATGAGCACACCGACGAGGCGTTCCAGCTCCTCGCCGAGATGCTGATCGCGCCCTCGATGCCGGTCGAGGAGGTCGACTCCGAGCGCGAGGTCGTGCTCGAGGAGATCGCGATGTACGAGGACGAGCCCCAGGACCGCGTCCACGACGTGCTCGCGCGCGCCGTGCACGGTGACCATCCCCTGGGCCGCCGGGTGCTCGGCGATGCCGACGTGATCGGCTCGATCCCGGTGCCCGAGATCGCCAGGTACCACCACGACCGCTATACGAATCCGAACATCGTCGTGGCGGCGGCGGGCCACCTCGACCACGACGCGATCGTGGGGCTCACCCAGGCGCACCTGAGCGCGCCGAGCGGGAAGCCGAACGGATCCGTGACGAACGGCCACCCGAATGACGACGCGCCGCGGTTCATGTTCCAGGCGAAGGACACCGAGCAGTACCACATCTGCTTCGGCGGTCCCGGAATTGCCCGTGCTGACGAGCGCCGCTACGCGATCGCCGTGCTCGACGCCATCTTCGGAGGCTCGACCTCGTCCCGCCTGTTCCGCGAGGTCCGTGAGAAGCGGGGCCTCGCCTACGCGGTCGGCTCCTACACCGAGCAGTACACGGACACCGGCATGATCGCGATGTACCTCGGGACCCGAGCCGACAACGTCCAGGAGTCGTGCGAGATCATCGGTCGCGAGCTCGGCAGCCTCAGGGATGCGGGGATCACCGCCGAGGAGCTCGAGCGCGCAAAGGAGCACGTGAAGGGGCGCATGGTGCTGAGCATGGAGGCAACCGCCACCAGGATGTCGCGCCTCGCCCGCTCGATCCTGTTCGACGTTCCGCTGCTCTCGCTCGACGAGATGCTCGAGCGCGTCGAGGGGGTCACCGAGGAGGATGTCACGGCGCTTGTGACCGACCTCTACGACCCGGAGCGCCTCTCCGCCGCCTGCATCGGCCCCCAGGAGGAGCTCTTCAGGGAGGCGAGCGCCTCGGTCAGCGAGGCGCTGGCCGCGGCGTGATCCGGGTCAGCGTCTCCGGCGCTGCGGGCCGTATGGGGCAGGCCGTCGTCGAGGCGGTCGAGGGCGCCGACGACATGGAGCTGGTGGGCCGTGCCGATCCATCGCTCGAGATGCCCCTGGGCGACGTGCTGGGGGACAGCGACGTGGTCGTGGACTTCACGACGCCCGAGGCGGCGCCGGGAAACGTCCGCGAGTGCGTGGGCGCGGGCGTACACGCGGTGGTCGGAACCAGCGGTTTCGACCTGGACAGCCTGCGGGATGAGGTCGAGAGCGCGGACGGCGAGGCGCGAGTCTTCGTCGCCCCCAACTTCGCGATCGGCGCGGTTCTCATGATGCTGTTGGCGCGGGAGGCGGTCGCGCACATGCCCGAGTGCGAGATCGTGGAGCTACACCGCGAGGGAAAGCTCGACGCCCCGTCTGGGACGGCGAAGCGGACCGCCGGGCTGATCCGCGAGGCGGGCGGGAACGTTCACGATCCGATCCACTCGGTTCGGCTTCCCGGCCTCGTCGCGCACCAGGAGGTGATCTTCGGCGGCGAGGGCCAGACGCTCACGATCCGCCACGACTCGATCGACCGGAGCTCTTTCATGCCCGGCGTCCTGCTCGCGGTTCGGAGGGTCGCCGAGCTGCCGGATCGCTTCACGATCGGGCTCGAAACGTTGCTGTAGACGGCGGACTTGTGCGCGTCGGCCCTGGTCGGCGACGCGTGGCGGACGGTGGCGAACAGTCCAGGGGGCTCACCAGGCGACGTCTGGTGGGGAGCGCCGCCGCCGGTGCGGTTTTTGCACCATCGCTAGGGGCGCTGCCCTACTTGCCCTGCTCCGTCACGTCCACCCGAGCGCCGCGGGAGCAGCCGGGCCGGTGCTTGTCCACCGGGAACGGCAGGTCGGCGACGACCGCGGTCTCGAGGTAGTGGTTCTCGATCGGGCTGCCGGAGCCCGGGGCCAGGTCAGCCGCGGCCGCTCGGAGCTTGTCGCGGTCGTTGGTGCCGGGGACGACCCACCGGGCGAGCCCCAGGAACTGGCGCTTGCGCCCGGCGTACGGCTTGAACTCGGCCGGGTCGTTCTCCGGCGGTCCCGCCATGAAGTGGCGGTTGCCGACGTAGTTGCACCCACGGCCCATGGCCTTCCTCCGCTGCGTGATCGAGCTCTGGCCGTCGAACACCAGGTCGGCGAGGTTGCCGACCATGAACGGCGTCACGTTGTAGTCGATGCCGACGCCCTTGTCGGTGACGTCACGCCAGCTCGAGCCCATCCATTCCAAGGGCTGCCATGCGCCGCCGCCCCCGAGCCCGGCCCACTGCGCGTCGTTCGCCTCGTCCTGGATGACGACGTTGGTGCCGAGCGCGGAAAGGCACCGCATGTAGGTCACGGCGATGTCCGCGCAGGGCTTAGTCGCCGGTGGCGTGTCGCCGTAGTCGTAGCCGAACTGGAAGGCCGGAAGGCTGGTGGCGAAGCCGACCTTCGCCTTCGTATGCGGGATGTGGAACGGCTTCAGGTTGGCGCGCCCGTCGGGGCCACTCGAAGGCCCGTTCGATACCTGCAGCGTCTCCTCGAAGGACGTCAGGGGCACCTTCTGGTTGCTCGCGACCACGTTGCGCAGCGGCAGCGGGCCCTCCTGGCTGACCGTGTGAGGGCCCCACATGAAGACCTGGTTGTAGACCTTGGGCCCCGTGGCGACGTAGACGGACTTCGGGTTGGCGACGTCGGGGTCCTCGAACGTCTCGATCTCGGACGGGTCGCGCGACTCGCGGAACGGCGCCTGTGTGTTGGACCCCACGATGTAGATGCCGTAGCGCCGGGCTACGTCCGAGAACGTCTGCATCCAGCCGCGGGCAAACGTGTCGGTCGGCGCCACGAAGCTCTGCGCTAGCGCGCCCATGTCCGGGAAGCGCGCCCGATACGCGGAGACCTGCTTCGCGTAGGCGCTCGTGATCTCGGCCAGGGCGACCGCAGCCACGCACGGCGCCGGCTTCCCCTGGCAGCTGGGCACGCTGTCCGGGTGGCCGATCGTCTGGCGGGCGACGTCGCCGCGGGACCCCGTGCCGAGCGTCATCAGCCCGACGTCCTCGTTGAAGGCAACGATGTTGGGCCGGTTCTTTGCCAGATGGGGGACGACGTACTTGCGGATCATGCACTCGATCTTCGTCCGGAAGGTGCCGTAGGCCGCGACGTTCGCGACGTCCTGCTTGAACTGCATGGCGAACACCCGAGGCGCGTCCGGGGTGGGATCGATGTTCTTGATCGGCGGCGCGTGGAGCGAGGCGTTGGTCCCGCGGCATGCAGACTTGCTGGGGGCGGGAGGCATCGGTGGCGCTGCCGGCGCCGTCTCGTGGAAGACGCGCCGCGCACGAGTTGGGTCGTTGGTGATGATCGCGTCGACCCCCTCGTCCGCGGCCGCGACCATGTCGCTGCGCTTGTCAACGGTGTACGGGACGATCTCGCGCCCCTGCGAGTGGGCGCTCGCGATGTACGCCGCATCAACCGGCCATTGGGGCGAGACCCACTGGATGCCGTGCGTCGAGGCATAGGTGATGCCGCCGGTATTCGCCGCCGAGAGCGTCAGGAAGGACAGCTCGGCGTCCGGGAGGATCCGCTGCGCAACGGTCAGGTTCGGCGGCCAGAAGCTCTGGATGATCAGTCGCGACTGCGGGACGCCGCTCGAGCGGATGGCTCGGGCGACGATCGTCGCGAACGCGTCCGTCGGATCGAAGTCGGGGTCGGTCGGAACGTTCTTGATCTCGATGCTGGCCTGCGCACCCTCGTGCTTGATGAAGTCGAGGACCTGCGCGAGCGTGGGGATGGACGCGGACCTGGAGCTGTCCGGGCTGATGTGCCTGGAGTTGCCCTCGCTCCCGAGGATGTCCACCCGGCAGTGGCGGAGCTGGGTCAGCATCTTCGAGGCGACCTCACCGGTGCAGTCGGTGGTCCGGTTCAGCGCCGCGTCGTGCATGATCACGGGCACCTGGTCCTTGGTCAGCTTGACGTCCATCTCGAGGACGAAGCCCTCCGCGGCCGAGTGCCGAAACGCCGGCATCGTGTTCTCCGGGTACGTGGGCTCGCCGTTGACTACGGCGCCGCCCCGGTGCGCCTGTATGTAGGGCGTGCCAATCGTGCGCTCCGCCGCGGCCGGCGTCGCCTCCCACACCAGCACCGACGAAACGATGGCCAATCCGACCACGAAACGCGTCCGTGCACTCCCCACAAGCCGATGCTATCCGGGTCGCAGATAGAGTCACGCGCGCCTTGCGCCTCTCCCAGATCGCGCTCAGCGTCAGCGACGTCCGCCGTAGCCAGCGCTGGTACCGCGACGTGCTCGGCCTCGAGCCGGGCGGCGGGACGAACCTGTTCGCCGGCCCGCTGTCCTCGATGGTGCAGGGGATTCCGCGCGCGGCGTCGACCTGCTGGTGGCTCGTCGACCGGCAGGACCTCTTCCAGGTCGAGCTGTTCGAGTTCCGCAGCCCGCTGGTCCGCGAGGTGCCGCCCGACTGGCGCCCATGCGACATCGGCTATACGACCGTCAGCTTCTGGGTGGACGACCTGGACGCCGCGATGGGCCGGGCTCGGGAAGAGGGAAGCGAGCGGCTAACCGAGCCGATCGGCGAGTCGGGTGCGCGCCGCGTCTGCCTGCGAGACCCCGACGGCGTCCTGGTCGAGCTGATGGAGCAGGAGCCGCGATCGGACACGCCCCGCGAGCGCCCGCGGGCGGAGATCGGCGTGGTGGCCCGGGCCGTGACCCTGTCCGTCCCGGATCTCGCGAGCTCACGCCGGTTCTTCGAGGAGATCCTGGGCCTGCCGGTGGCGGAGGGCCTCGAGCTGCATCGTCCCGAGCACGAGGCGCTGTGGGACCTGGACGGGGCGAAGAGCGAGCGCGTGTGCCTGTGGGCCGACGACTTCCTGGTCGAGCTCGTCTCGTACTCGGATCCCTCCGGGCGCGCCTGGCCCGAGGGCTACCGGATCAGCGACCTGGGGCTCCTCAACATCGCGTTCGGCTTTCGCAACCGCTCGGAGTTCGATGAGGCATGCCGCCGATGCGCGGAGGCCGGGGTGGAGGGCAACGGGCCGCCGCTTCACCTGGGAGCGTGGTCGGTTGTCTACGTGAACGATCACCAGGGGTTCAGCGTCGAGCTCCTTCACGTGGAGCCCTGGTACGAGGGGCAGATGGGATTTCGGCAGCGTCCCACGCCTCGCCTGGCGCCGTTCGCGGGCGGCACGCCGGCGAGGCGCCTGCGGCCGGCGAGCCGGTTCGGGAAGGCGATCATCACGGGGGCCGCCGGCGGGATCGGGACTGACCTCGCGCGCCTTGCGGCCGAGGACGGCACCTCGCTCGTGCTGATGGACCGAGGGGGGAGGGGGCTATCGGAGCTCGCGGGGGAGCTCGGCGATCAGGCTGAGGTCGCGACCGCCGAGGTCGACTTCACCGACCTCGAGGCGGTGGATGCCACGACCGCCTCCCTTGTCGAGGCCCATCCGGATATCGACCTGCTGATTGCCGGCGCGGGCCTCGATCGCGCGCAGTCCCTCCTGGCGTTCGACTGGCGCCAGGCCGAGGACGACTTCAAGGTGAACGCGGTCTCGAACCTGGTACTGCTCTCCCACCTCGTGCCGGCGATGGCCGAGCGCGGCCGCGGACACGTGACGACGATCGTGAGCCTGGCGGGCCTGGTGGGGCTCCCGTACGAGGCCGCGTACAGCGGCAGCAAGGCGGCGCTCGCGACGATCGCCGACTCCGCGCGGGCCGAGCTCGAGCCACGCGGCATCACGTTCACCGCCGTTTTCCCGGGCTTCGTCGACACCCCCATGTTCCAGGCGAATGCCTTCAAGCACACCTACTCGCTGACCGCGCGCGATGCCGCCGAGCGGATCTACGTCGCAACGCTCAAGCGTCAAGAGCGCCTCGGCTTCCCGATGATTGAGTACGCGCGGACCAAGCTGGCCGCGATGCTCCCGGCCAGGATCCGGGACCCGCTGGCACGCAAGGCGATGAATCCCCCGGCGCACCTGTCCGGCAGTGGATAGAGTCGCCGACGATGAGTGAGGACCTCGCGCGGCTGGATGCCACGGCGCAGGCGGAGCTGGTTCGGAACGGGGAGGCGAGCCCGCTGGAGCTGGTGGACGCCGCGATCGAGCGCATCGAGGCCTCCAACGGCGAGATCAACGCCGTCATTCACAAGCTCTACGACGAGGGGCGTGAGGCGGCTGCGGGGGATCTGCCCGACGGCCCGTTCAAGGGCGTTCCATTCCTGCTCAAGGACCTTGGCGCGGCGTTCGCCGGCCAGCCGCTCCACATGGGCATGCAGCTGCTCAAGGACGCGGACTTCCGCTCGCCCGTCGACACCTACCTCGCGATGCGCTTCAAGGAGGCCGGCTTCGTCACAATCGGCAAGACGAACACCCCGGAGCTCGGGATCCTGCCGACGACCGAGCCGAAGGCGTACGGGCCGAGTCGCAACCCCTGGGACCTCTCACGCTCGACGGGCGGATCCAGCGGTGGATCGGCGGCCGCGGTCGCCGCGGGCATGGTCCCGGTCGCCCACGCCAACGACGGGGGCGGCTCGATCCGCATCCCGGCAAGCGAGTGCGGTCTGGTGGGGCTCAAGCCCACCCGGCAGCGCATCTCGGAGGGCCCGATCATCGGCGACAACATGTCCGGCCTCACGGTCGAGCTGGTGGTGTCGAAGTCGGTCCGCGACACGGCTGCGATCCTCGAGGCGGTCCACGGGCCGGCTCCGGGAGATCCGTACGTGGCCCCGCCGCCCTCGCGCCCGTACACGGAGGAGGTGGGCGCCGACCCGGGCAAGCTGCGCATCGGGCTGCTGACCGAGCCACAACTGGAGGCCGAGCCGAACGAGGTCGTCACCGAGGCCGCCCGCGAAGCCGCGCGACTCCTGGAGTCGCTTGGGCACACGGTCGAGGAGAGTTTTCCGACTGGCTTCGAGGACTTCGACCTCACCGACTCCTTCCTCACGAGGTGGATGGCCGGCCAGGCGGCGACGCTCGATGAGCTTGGAATCGTCCTCGGCCGGGCGATCGGCCCCGACGACGTCGAGCCGCTCACCTGGGCGCTGGCCGACGAGGGCAGGCGCCGGACCGCGGCGCAATACCTCACCGCCGTGGGCCAGCACCAGCTTGTCTCGCGAATGGTCGCCGGCTGGTTCGAATCCGGTTTCGACCTGCTGCTGACGCCGACGCTGGGCGAGCCGCCCCCGCCGCTCGGGAGCTTCGACGACTCGGGCGACGATCCGGTCGCGGCGCTTTTGCGGGGCGCGCAGACGGCGACCTTCACGGCCAACTTCAACGTGACCGGGCAGCCGGCGATCTCGCTGCCACTTCACTGGAGCGAGGACGGCCTGCCGATCGGCGTTCAGCTCGTCGCCGGCTTCGGTGAGGAGGACCTGCTGCTGCGGGTCGGCGCCCAGCTCGAGGAGGCCCGGCCGTGGGCGGACCGGGTTCCCACGGCCGTCGCCGCCTGACGGCGCGAAGTCTTCGTCCCGCTGCCGCTCCGTCAGCCATACTCTCCGGAGCCACGATGCCCACGATTTCAGGAGTGATCACGGCGATGGTGACGCCGTTCGATGCGGACGGTGCACTCGACCTTGCCGCCGCGCGCCGCCTCGCCCGCCACCTGGTCGAGAACGGCTCGCACGGGCTCGTGGTGGCGGGAACGACGGGCGAGGCCCCGACGCTCTCCGACGACGAGAAGCTGCGCCTCCTCGAGGCCGTGCTCGCGGAGGTGGGCGACGAGGCGACGATCGTCTGCGGGACCGGCTCCAACGACACCCGCCACTCCGCACACCTGACGCGTGAGGCCTGCCGGGGCGGCGCCCATGCCGTCCTCGTGGTGACGCCCTACTACAACAAGCCGAACCGGGCCGGCCTGCGTGCCCACTTCTCGACGGTGGCCGAGGCGGCAGGGGAGACCCCGGTCATCCTCTACAACATTCCCTCGCGGACGGTGATCAACCTGCCGCCAGAGTTCATGGCCGAGCTGGCGAGCGAGATCGACAACGTGATCGGCGTCAAGCAGGCCAACGACGACGAGCTGGGAGCGATCGACGGGCTCGATGTGCTCGCCGGAAACGATGGGATCTTCCTACGGTGTCTGGAGGTCGGCGGGACCGGCGGCATCCTCGTCAGCTCCCACCTGGTCGGCCCCGAGATGCGCGCGCTCTACGACGCGGCGACCTCAGGGGGCCTCGATCGGGCGCGCGAGATCCACGAGAGCCTCGCACCGATCTACGACGCCACCGTCGTGACGTCGAACCCGATCCCGGTGAAGACGGCGCTCCAGATGCTGGGCGTCGTCGAGGACAACATGCGGCTGCCGATGGTCCCGGCGAGCGAGGACGAGCGGGCGGCGGTCAGGGCGGCGCTGGAGAAGCACGGGCTTCTGGTCGCGGGCGGCGCCGGCTAGTGCGAGGTAGTTGTCGGCGGAGAACCGTCGCGTGACGGCCGTTCGCATCCTGCCGCTCGGCGGCCTGGGCGAGATCGGCAAGAACATGACCGTCGTCGAGTACGGCGACGAGATCGTGGTCGTCGATACCGGGCTCATGTTCCCGACCAGCGAGATGCTGGGGATCGACCTGGTGCTGCCGGACTTCTCCTACCTGCGGGGCCGCGCCGACGACATTCAGGCCATCGTCCTGACCCACGGCCACGAGGACCACGTCGGTGCGCTGCCGTTCGTCCTGCGCGAGATCTTCCAATCCGACGCAACCCTCATGCCCCCGATCTACGGCGGCGCGCTGACCATCGGCCTCGTGCGCTCGAAGCTCGAGGAGCACAAGATTCGAGATGCGCCGCTCGAGGTTCTGGAGCCGGGGACCCCGACTCAGCTGGGCTCCTTCGAGCTCGAGTTCATCCACATGGCGCACTCGATCCCCGACTCATGCGCCGTGGTCCTCCGCACCGAGCTCGGCCCGATTCTGATTACGGGCGACTACAAGTTCGACCAGACGCCGGTCGACGGCAACCCCGCCGACGTCTCCCGGCTGGCTGCCCTCGGAGCCGAGGGCCTGCTCTGCCTGTGCGGGGATTCCACCAACGCCGATCGGCCCGGCATCGCACCGTCGGAGTCGAGCGTCGGACCCGCCCTGCTGGACCTGATGGCGCGCTGCCAGGGTCGCATCATCGTCACCTCGTTCGCCTCCAACGTCCATCGGGTCCAGCAGGTGATCGACGCCGCTGCGCAGCTCGACCGCAAGGTGGCCCTGGTGGGCCGCTCGATGCGCAAGAACTTCAACATCGCCCGGAACCTTGGGATCGCCGACGCTCCGGACGGCATGCTCATCCCTCCACGGGAGATCGAGTCGTTCCCGGACCACAAGGTGGTCGCGATCTCCACCGGAAGCCAGGGCGAGCCCCTGTCCGCGCTGCGGCGCATGGCCCACGCCGATCACCCGGACGTTGAGCTTCACTCGGGCGACACCGTAATCTTCTCCGCGACGCCGGTTCCGGGAAACGAGCGCTCGGTCAACGAGACGATCGACCGGATCTTCGAGATCGGTGCGCAGGTCGTGACCGCGGCCGACGCCCCAATCCACGCGTCTGGCCACGGCTGGCAGGAGGAGCTCAAGCTGATGCTCAATCTCACCAAGCCGCGTTATGTGATGCCGTTCCACGGCGACTACAAGCGCCTGCGCCTCCACGCCCAGCTCGCCGAGTCGGTCGGCATCGATCCCGACCGGATCTTCAGGGCGCGAAACGGCGAAGCCCTCGAGATCGACAAGTCGCGCGCCCGCCTGGTGCAAGTGGTGCCGGCCGGCATGATCTTCGTCGACGGCGTTGACATCGGCGACCCCGACGACGTCGCGCTCCGTGACCGGCGGGCGCTCTCCGCGGACGGCGTGTTCATCGTCGTCGCGACGATCTCGTCGGAGGACGGCTCACAGGTCGCGCCACCGGAGATCATGTTCCGCGGCGTCCCGTTCGTGGACGAGAACGACGGCCTCGTGGACGAGATCCGCGACGTCGTCGAGCAATCGCTTTCCAACGCGGCGCGCCACGAGGAGCGCGAGCCGAGCCTGCTCCAGGAGGACCTGCACGACGACGTTGCCGGCTTCGTCTACGAGCGCCTGCGGCGGCGGCCCATGGTGCTGCCGGTAATCGTTGAGGTTTGACTTGCGAGCTTCGCCCAGGTCGTGTGCCGGGTGGGTCGCTGGCTTCGCGGCCCTGCTGACCCTTGCCCTGGCAGCGGCGCCCGCCGCAGCGGCCCCCCCGCGCGTATCGCAGGAGCTGCATGCCGCCGCGGCGCCGGCGGCACAGTTGCCGTCGGCGAGCCAGACGAGGCTCCCGGGCGGTGCGACCGTCTACCGCTACCACCAGCGCGTCGATGGCCTGCGGGTGCTCGGGTCGGAGGCGGTCGTAAACCACGCGGCGGATGCGCCGCCGAAGCTCGTCGCCGACTCCACCAAGCCCTCGATCAATCCTCCGGCGCCGGCGAGCATCAGCCGCGAGCGCGCGATCGACATCGCCTCGGGGCGAGTCGGAGTGTCCCGGCTCCGGGCGCCGGTCTCGGCCGAGCTCGCGATCGAGCCGGGGGGAGGGGGAACGCTCGTCTGGCACGTCCTCGTCCCGGCCGGCCAGCCCCTCGGCGACTTCGACGTCCTGGTCGACGCCGGCAGCGGGCAGGTGCTCAGCCAGCACAACCTGCTGGAGAACCTCCAGACGGGCCACGCCAAGCTCTACAACCCGAATCCCGTCGTCGAGCACCATGGCGCCAAGGGACTGCGCAGGGACCACCACGACCGCGACACGCCCCTGCTGCGAAAGCTCCGCCGCAAGGTCTCGCTGCCGAACATCGACGACGGCCAGGACTGCCTGCGAGGGCGCTGGGTCCACGCGCTGCGCGGCAAGAAGGACAAGGAGACGTGCAAGCCCAGCCTCCGCTGGAACAAGGTCACCCGCTCCGACAGCCGCTTCGAGGCGCTGATGGTCTACTTCCAGATCAACCGCTCCCAGGCCTACGTCCAGTCGCTGGGCTTCTCGAACTCGAACCCCACGCCGAACGGCATCGACGACAGGGTCCAGCGCGCGACCGCGGACGCCTTCAAGCGCGACAACTCCTTCTACTCGCCGGCCACCCAGTCGATCGTGTACGGGTCCGGGGGTGTCGACGACGCGGAGGACGGGGACGTGATCCTGCACGAGTACGGCCACGCGCTTCAGGACTCATCGTCGCCCTCCTTCGGCCACAGCTCGGGCTTCCAGCCGGGCGCCCTTGCCGAGGGTTCCTCCGACTACTGGGCGGCCGCGATGTCCTCGCTGGTGCCGCACACCTCCAACGAGGATGACGTCTGCATCTTCGACTGGGACGCGACGACGTACGGGAAGTTCTTCCCAAGGGTCCCCGGCGAGCGGTCCGGCCGGCGCTGCGGGCGCCGGGCCGACTCCAGCCGGAGGCTCCAGAAGGCCGAGCAGGGGAGCTGCGGCACTGACGTCCACTGCGTGGGCCAGGTCTGGTCCACGGCGCTGTGGAACCTCCGGCGGGAGTTCGTGCGGCGCGACCCCCGCAACGGTGGCGCGCAGATGGACCAGATCTACCTGGCGTCCCAGTTCCTCTACACCGCCACCGAGCGGTTCCGCGGCGCCGCGAACGCACTCCGGTGCGCCGATGAGGACCTGCACCCGAGAGGCGTCTCCGGCGATTGCAAGGGCGCCAACTACGCCCTCATCCGCCAGGAGATGCGGTCACGCGGCATCCTGCGCTGAGCCGCGCCCCGCGTCCGACATCCGTCCCTGGAAAAAGACTGACCCGCCGGTGTCAGGGAGGGGGAACACCGGCGGGTCGCTTTGGCTCAGACTGGCCAACGTTCACCCGTTGAGGTGGTGTCGGGGGGTGCCCCCAACGGGTGGGTTGTCTCGTCCACGGGGAAAATTAATTCGCCCGCATAAACCGCTCTTAAACGTTCCCCGCCGAATTCCTAAGAATCCGTTAGCACCATTTGGCGCTAATTCAAGCGGTGGGAAGGGTGACCGTGAACCGCGCTCCGCCGGTCGGCGAGGGCCCCGCCTCGACGTCCCCACCGTGCGAAGTTGCGACCGCCTTGACGATCGCCAGCCCCAGGCCGGTGCCCGAATCGCCGGCGACGTCGGCGGGCCCGGACCCGCGAACGAAGCGCGAGAAGATCTG
>DASQCL010000019.1:0-2374 GCA_035634715.1 Solirubrobacterales bacterium | reverse complement strand
CATCTCAGAGAAATGGACGGCATCAAGACGCCACAGTGACCCGATCGAAGTGCCGGAACGAACCATTCCGAAGCCGTCCATCAATCAACTGATTTGAATTCACGCCCATAAGCGGATTAGATAGCCGCCATGATCGACGTGTGCCGGGGAGGAGCCCGTGAATCCTGTCCGCTCGAAGCCGGAACGGCGCGCTCGGCGCGCGAATCGACGACTCGCGGGTCACGGTCCTGAGATGTCCGATCCGCTTCGCCTGTGGTCGGACAATCCCACCGCCCTCGACCTTCTCGGATTTGCCGACATCGCGGCACCCGTAGTCGAGGCGATCGACCGCGAGCGGCTCGATCCTGTCGCCGTCGGGATCTTCGGCGACTGGGGCTCCGGTAAGACGACGATCCTCGAGATCCTGAACTCGCAGCTTGAGAAGCGCGACGACACGATCGTCGTCTACACCAGGCCGTGGGAGTACGACCCGATGCTCGATGCGCGGGCGACCCTGATCGAAGAGGTGCTCGAGCGACTGCGGAAGCGAGCAAAGTCCGACCAGAAATTCTGGGAGAAGGCGAAGGAGAAATTCGACAAACTCGCCTCGCGGATCCGCTGGTCGAAGGCGATCACCCTCGCGGCCAGATCGGCGGTCACCTTCACCCTGCCGAGCGTGGAGGGGCTCGTGGAGATCTTCGGCCAGGGGGACGAGGTCGTCGACCCGACCCTGAAGGGCTTCCGAGAGGAGTTCTCGAAGCTCCTCGGCGAATTCACCGATGTGAGGAGAGTCGTGGTCCTGGTCGACGATCTTGATCGGTGCCTACCCGACACGGTGGTCATGACGATGGAGGCGATAAAGCTCTTCCTCTCCGTGGAGAAAATGGCATTCGTCGTGGCTGCCGACGAGCTGCCGGTGAAACTCGCGATCGCCCGTCACTTCGACAGAGACGAGCGCGGCACCCGGATGGCCGCCGACTACCTCGAGAAGATCGTCCAGATCCCGATCTCGGTCCCCTCATTGGGGCGTGAGGACACCGAGGCCTATCTCGGGATGATGCTGCTCGATCAACACCTGCCGGACGAGGCAGGGCTCACCCCGGTCGCCGAACATTGTGCCGAGCGTCGGCGCCGCGGGGAGGCGGAGGTGTTCAGAGATTTCCCGGACGGCATGATCCCGGCTTCGGCGGGTTCCGATCTGGCCCTCGCCGCCGAGCTCGCCCCGGTCCTGTTCGCGCGACTCGAAGGTAACCCTCGACGGCTCAAGCGTTTCCTCAACGCTTTCTGGGTCCGTGCCGACATCGCGGCCCGACGCGGAATCGATCTCGAGCCACCCGTGCTGGCCAAGCTGATGGTCCTCGAGCGAATGGACGAGGACGGCTTCGGCCAGATCCTCGACTGGCTCGGTGACGGGACGCTCGCGAAGCACCTCAAGGAGATGGACGCCGGGGAGGCCGATGCGGCACCGGGGAAAGGCCTGGAGTGGTGGGCGGAGCTCCCACCGAAACTCGGGGAGGTGCAGCTGGAGCCATATCTGCGGCTGGCAGCCTCTCTCCGGCGTCGGTCGGCGCCACGCTCGGAACTGCGTGCCGACCTTCGTGAGCTCCTCGACGGGTTGGGCGCCGAGGGGACCGTCGACCGTGAGAAAGCCCTCAAACGCCTCGACGGGCTGCCCGACAGCGACAAGCGTCTGATGGCGCAGGGTCTGACCGAGGCGATCCGGCGTGACCCATCAGTCCAGGCCCCCCTCTCCGAGGCGGTAAAGCAGCTACTGAAGAGCGGCATCGCGGAAGTGGTCTCCGATCTCGCCGTAGGGCTTCGTCGCATCGACGCCTCGCGGGTCGAGCCCGCCCTGATCCTCTCGCTCGAGAGCGAGGGCGGACCCCTACCGGACGAGATCAGGGGAGTGATCAAAGCGTGGAGTGACAGCGGCGATCTCTCGGAGATGTCTCGGAATGCCGCGGAGTACGTCTCGGGCGGGGCCGGCTGATGGGGACCATGGGCGCCTGGGAGGGCTCGAAGGGGAAGTGGCGGGAAATCAGAGAACTGTCCGAAAAAGAGCTCGATAGGCAAAAACCCAAAATTCCGCCGGACCTACTGGACGCGCTGAGCGACGGGCTCGGCGCCCCCGCTGACGCGCCGGGCGGCGATACCGGACAACCGGGTGACGCGCCCGCAGGCGTCACGCCGGTCGCGCCCTCGCTCTTCGCTAGCCCACTGCCCGCCGGTAGAACCTGGAGCCGGTCCTCGGCGGCCCGGGCCGGTGGAGGGGGAGGCGGCGGTGGTGGCGGTGGCGGTGGCGGGGATGGCCGAAGCGGCGGAGGTCGTCGGCGCTCGCAGGCCTATGCGGCCGGGGTCGGCGGCAACGTCCTCGCCGCCGCCCTCGCCTACCGGA
>DASQCL010000018.1:0-10984 GCA_035634715.1 Solirubrobacterales bacterium | reverse complement strand
GCAGGTTCTGGCGGAATCGGCCCTGCTTGCCCTTCAACATGTCTGAAAGTGACTTCAGCGCCCGGTTTCCGGGCCCGGTGACGGGACGCCCGCGCCGGCCGTTGTCGAACAGCGCGTCGACCGCCTCCTGAAGCATCCGCTTCTCGTTGTTGACGATGATCTCCGGCGCGCCGAGGTCCAGCAGCCGCTTGAGGCGGTTGTTGCGGTTGATGACGCGGCGGTAGAGGTCGTTCAGGTCCGAGGTCGCGAACCGGCCGCCGTCGAGTTGCACCATCGGGCGCAGCTCCGGCGGGATCACCGGGACGCAGTCCAGGATCATCCACTCGGGCCGGTTGGAGGAGTGCAGGAAGGACGATGCGACCTTGAGGCGCTTGACCGCCCGCGCCTGCTTCTGGCCCTTGGACGTGTTGATCGTCTGCTCGAGCTCCTCGCACTCGGCCTCGAGGTCGACCTGCTCCAGCAGGTCGCGCACCCACTCGGCGCCCATGCCGCCGCGGAAGTACTCACCCCAGCCGAACGAGGAGCCGAAGCGATCCTTCAGATCCCGGAAGACGGCCTCGTCGTTGATGACGTCCTTGACCTTCATCTCCTGGAAGGTCTTCCAGACTTCCTCCATCCGCTCGGCGGCGTCGTCGAGGTAGGCCTCGGTGTCGGCGATCTCGCCTTCGAGCCCCTTGCGGGTGTCCTTGAGCAGCTTCGTGCGCTCGGCGTCCTCCAGCTTCTTCGGGTTGACGCCGAGGGCGTCCGCCCAGAGCTCGTCCTCCTCGTCGAACTTGTCCTTGGTGCCCTCGCCCTCGATCCAGGCGATGCGCCGCTCGATGGACTCGTTCAGCTGCTGCGTGCGCTCCTCGCGCTCCGCCGCGTAGCCGTCGAGAACCTTCTTGACCTCCTTCTCGAGCTTGCCCACGTCCTTGGCGCGGGCCTCCTCGTCGATCCATGTCACGAGCGAAGCCGCGAAGTAGAGGACCTTCTCGAGCTCCTTCGGAGCCATATCGATCAGGTAGCCGATGCGGCTCGGGACGCCCTTGAAGAACCAGATGTGGGAGACGGGCGCGGCCAGGTCGATGTGGCCCATGCGCTCACGGCGCACCTTGGAGCGGGTCACCTCGACGCCGCAGCGCTCGCAGACGATGCCCTTGTAGCGGACCCGCTTGTACTTGCCGCAGTAGCACTCCCAGTCCTTGGTGGGACCGAAGATGCGCTCGCAGAAGAGCCCGTCCTTCTCGGGCTTCAGCGTCCGGTAGTTGATCGTCTCCGGCTTGGTTACCTCGCCGTGGCTCCAGCTCCGAATCTTCTTGGAGGAGGCGAGTCCGATCTCGATTGCGTCGAAATTATTGATGTCCATCATTCCTCTACCTTCGTCTCCTCTTCGGCGCCCGCGCCGTTAGTGCTTCCAGCTTCTCCTTCGGACACGACCTGCTCCTCGCGCTCGTCGGCGGCGCCCTTGGCGCCGTCGCCCTCCGCGCGAACTCCGGAGAGGTCGATCCCGAGCTCCTCCGCGGCGCGGAGCAGCTCGTCGTCCTCCTCGCCCATCTCGACCGCGCCCTCCTCGGCAACGAGGTTGACGTCCAGGCCGAGGCTCTGGATCTCCTTCAAGAGGACCTTGAAGGACTCGGGAACCGACGGCTCGGGGATGTTCTCCGACTTGACGATCGACTCGTAGGCCTTGACGCGGCCGACGGTGTCGTCGGACTTGACGGTGAGCATCTCCTGGAGCGTGTAGGCGGCTCCGTACGCCTCGAGCGCCCACACCTCCATCTCACCGAACCGCTGCCCGCCGAACTGGGCCTTGCCGCCGAGCGGCTGCTGGGTGACCAGCGAGTAGGGGCCAGTCGAGCGAGCGTGGATCTTGTCGTCGACCAGGTGCAGCAGCTTGAGGATGTACATGTTGCCGACCGTCACGCGGCCCTCGTACGGCTCGCCCGTGCGGCCGTTGTAGAGCTGCGCCGTGCCGAACGAGCGCGTCCCGTCGCGGCGGCTCTTGTCGAGCCCGAGGTCGACTCCGCGGTCAGCGTGCTCGTCCTGCCAGCGCACCAGGGCCTCGTCCACGTCTTCGACGGCCGCGCCGTCGAAGACCGGGGTGGCTACGAACACCCGTCCGCCGTCATCCTGGGACTCCTTATAGGCCTGCGTCCCGTCGTCGTACCAGCCGTTGGCGGCCGCCCACCCGAGATGTGTCTCGAGGATCTGACCGATGTTCATTCGGCTCGGCACACCCAGCGGGTTCAGGATCACGTCGATCGGCGTGCCGTCCTCCATGAAGGGCATGTCCTCCTCGGGGACGATCCGCGAGATGACGCCCTTGTTCCCGTGGCGGCCGGCGAGCTTGTCGCCCTCGGCGATCTTGCGCTTGGTCGCGACGAAGACGCGCACCAGGTTGTTGACGCCCGGCGGCAGATCGTCGCCCGCGTCGCGGTCGAACGTGAGGACGTCGATCACGACTCCGCCCTCGCCGTGCGGGACCTTGAGCGAGGTGTCGCGGACCTCGCGCGCCTTCTCCTTGAAGATCGCGCGGATCAGCTTCTCCTCGGCGGTCAGCTCGGTCTCGCCCTTCGGCGTGACCTTTCCGACCAGTAGATCGCCGGACGACACCTCGGCGCCGATCCGGACGATGCCGCGCTCGTCGAGGTTGCGCAGGCTCTCCTCGGAGCGGTTCGGGATGTCGCGGGTGATCTCCTCGTCGCCCAGCTTCGTCGTGCGGGCGTCGATCTCGTACTCCTCGATGTGGATCGAGGTGAGCTCGTCGTCCTTGAACAGGCGCCGGGAGATGATGATCGCGTCCTCGAAGTTGTAGCCCTCCCAGGACATGAAGGCGACCGTCACGTTCTTGCCGAGCGCGATCTCGCCACCGGCGGTGGAGGACCCATCGGCGAGCACGTCGCCGGCCTTCACCTTGTCGCCGACCGAGACGATCGGGGTCTGGTGGATGATCGTGCCCTGGTTCGAGCGCATGAACTTGAGCAGCTCGTATTCGTCGCGCTTGGACCCGTGACTGATCACGATGTTCTCAGCGTCGACGTGGGCGACCTCGCCGTCGTTGTCGGCGATCACGACGTCGCCGGTGTCGACCGCGACACGGCGCTCCATGCCGGTGCCGATCAGCGGGGCCTCGGGCTTGAGCAGCGGCACAGCCTGGGCCTGCATGTTCGAGCCCATCAGGGCGCGATTGGCGTCGTCGTGCTCGAGGAACGGGATCAGCGCCGTCGTCACCGACCAGATCTGGGTCGGTGAGACGTCCATCAGGTCGACCTGCTTCGGCGAGACCGAGACGAACTCGCCGTCGGCCGAGCGGCACATCACCTGCGGGCCTCTGAGGCGCTTCGTCTTGGGATCGATCTCGGCGTTTGCCTGAGCGATCGTCTGCTCCTCCTCCTGGGTGGCGTCCAGGTGGACGATCTTGTCGGTGACGACCCCGTCCTTGACCACCCGGTAGGGGGTCGTGACGAAGCCGAACTCCGAGATCTGCGCGTAGGAGGACAGCGAGCCGATCAGGCCGATGTTCGGGCCCTCAGGGGTCTCGATCGGGCACATCCGGCCGTAGTGGGTCGGGTGCACGTCGCGCACCTCGATCGGAGCGCGCTCACGGGTGAGGCCGCCGGCGCCGAGCGCCGACAGGCGCCGCCGGTGCCTGAGCCCGGCGAGCGAGTTCGTCTGATCCATGAACTGCGACAGCTGCGAGGAGCCGAAGAACTCCTTGAGCGCCGCCACGACCGGACGGATGTTGATGATCGTCTGCGGCGTGATCGCGTCGGAGTCCTCGGTGGTGAGGCGCTCGCGCACGACGCGCTCCATGCGGTAGAGCCCGACGCGGAACGCGTCCTGGATCAGCTCGCCGACGGTGCGCAGGCGGCGATTGCCGAAGTGCTCGTACTCGTCGAGGTGGTCCACGATGGGATCGCGCGGGTAGGTCTGTGCCTCCGCCGCGTAGTCCTTGATCGGGTTCTCCTCGTCGATCTCCTCGGGGATGCCGAGCAGCTTCGGGATGCCCACCAGCTCCTTGATCAGGGCGACGATGTCGTCGCGCGTCAGGACCCGGTTGTCGAGGTCGACGTCCAGGTCGAGGCGGGCGTTCAGCTTGTAGCGGCCGACCCTGGTGAGGTCGTAGCGCTTGGGGTCGAAGAACAGCTGCTCGAGCAGCGTCTTGGCAGCGTCGACCGATGGCGGCTCGCCCGGCCGCTGCTTCTTGAACAGCTCGACGAGCGCGCCCTCCTCGGTCTTGGTGGGCTCGGTGTCCGCCTCGATCGTGTGGCGGATGTAGACCGAGTTGTCGAAGAGCTTGAGGATCTCCTCGTCGGTGACGTAGCCCATCGCGCGCAGCAGCACCGTGACCGGCAGCTTGCGCTTGCGGTCGATGCGGGCGTAGACGCGGCCCTTCTTGTCGATCTCGAGCTCGAGCCACGAGCCACGAGCCGGCATCAGGTTCGCGATGAAGATCTGCTTCTCGCGGTCCTTCGGCTCCATGACGTAGGCGCCGGGAGACCGGACGAGCTGGGTGACGACGACACGCTCGGTGCCGTTGATGATGAACGTGCCGCGATCCGTCATCCAGGGGAAGTCCCCCATGAAGACGGTCTGCTCGCGGATCTCACCCGTCTCGCGGTTCTGGAACGCCACCTTGACGTTCAGTGGGCGCGAATAGGTGATGTCCTTCTCACGGCACTCGGCGATCGAGTGCGTGGGCTCGTCGAATTGGAAGTCCTGGAAGACAATCGCGAGATTGCCCGTGTAGTCCTCGATCGGCGAGATGTCGGCGATCGTCTCCCGCAGCAGTCCGTCCTTGGCGTTGGTGAGACGCTCGAAGGAGAGACGCTGAATATCTATTAGGTGTGGGACTTCAAGCGGGTTCTCGAGACGGGAAAAGGTCCTCCGGGTGACAGGGGCAGCGTTGGATCTGGCCAACTGGGCGACTCCTCAGATGGTCGTGGGACGCGAATCTGCGCGAGTAGATTCGGGGGCAGCAAGGCTCAAGCGGCGCGCGACCCTGCAAAATACCATAGAAATGCACGCCTAGGCAAGCCTAGCAGGCCCATGCTCCAGTACCTGTTCGATTAGGGCGGATCGGGCTACTTCAGCTCGACTTCGCCGCCGGCTTCCTCCAGGTCGGCCTTCAGCTTGTCGGCCTCCTCGCGCTCCAGGCCCTCCTTGATGGCCTTCGGCGCGGAGTCGACCAGAGCCTTGGCCTCCTTGAGGCCCAGCCCGGTCGCCGAGCGAACGGCCTTGATGACCTGGATCTTCTTGTCGCCGGGAGCGGTGAGGACCACGTCGACCGTGGACGACTCCTCCTCGGCGCCATCGGCGCCATCGGCGCCGGCTGCCGCCGGGGCCGCAGCGGCAACCGCGGTCGCCGACACTCCGAACTCCTCCTCGAGCGCCTTGATGCGCTCAGAGAGCTCGAGCACGGAGATGTTCTTCAGCTCCTCGATCCACTCCTCGGTGGACATCGCCTTCGTTGCTGCTGCCACTGACTATTCCTCCTTGGCTTCTTCCGAGCCCTCGGAATCGGAGCCTTCGCTCTCGGATCCCTCGGGAGCCTCTTCGGTTTCGCTTTCGCTTGAAGTCTCTGGAGCCTCCTCCTCGGCCTTGACCTCGGCCTCGGGCTCCTCCTCGGCGGCCGGCTCCTCGGCCTCAGGCTCCTCGACCGTCTCCTCGGCCTGGGGCTCCTCAGCCTTCGCCTCCGCGGCCGCCGGCTCGTCTCCCCCGCCGACCAGGCCCTTCTCGGCGATCTGGCCGAGGCCGACCGCGAGGCCGGAGATCATCGCGGCGAGGCCCCGGGTGAGGCCGGTGAGCGGGCTGGCGGTGACCCCGACGAGCTGGCCGTGCAGGACGTCGAGGCCGGGCAGGCGGGCGATGGCACCGAACTTCTCGGGGTCGAGCGGCTCGCCATCCATGATCCCGCCGCGGTACTCGAGCACGTCGTGCTGGCGGGCGAATGTCGCGATCGCCTTGGCGGCAATCACCGCGTCGCCTTTGATGAAGGTCAGCGCGATCGGCCCGTCCAGCAGGTCCTGGAGCTCGTTGGTACCGGCCTGCTCGGCGGCCCGCTTGGCGAGCCGGTTCTTGACGACGCGGAAGGTGGCGTCAGCCTCACGCAGGCTGGAACGAAGTTCGGCCGCCTCGGTCACGCTGATCCCGCGATAGTCGACCGCGAAAATCGCCTCGGCCTCGCCGAGCCGCTGGGCGATCTCCTCGACCGCTGCTGCCTTCTCTTCCTTGTTCACGTTTCGATCCTCAAATTGAAAGAGCCCGCTCGCAGGCGGGCTCGAAGCATCAGCAGCGAACCTCACCTGCGCCGGTCTTCCGGGCCGCTTGGTCGCGGGCCCCGCCGACGGTCTTCGGTAAGTCGACGGGCGATGTTAGCCGATCGCGACTCGAGCGCGCCTGGTCTCCGCGCCTAGCGCGGGCTGATCGCCGGCGGGTCCCACCCCGAGCCGTCGAGGATGCCGGGGATGGCCGCGGGCTTCGCCGCATAGATCCGCATCAGCAGACGGAAGTCGCCGGTCGGCGCCGGGAGCCAGTTCTGGCGCTCGACCGGCGAGGAGGGCTCCTCGTGCTGGATATAGACGTCGAGCGAGCCGTCCGGGTTGAAGTGGAGGTCCGTCCGGTCGTTGATCAGGTAGCGGTCGATCGGGTTGGGGACGAAGAACCCGTCGAGGTCGTAGAGGCTGACCGACCAGAAGGCGCGAGCCGGGGGCAGCTGTCCGGGATCGAAGTGCATGACGTATCGCTTCGCCCCGGTGAGGTCCTGGCCGGTGTGGTCGACCTGCGCCACGGGATAGATCGACTCGTCCGAGGTCAGCGCCCCGAGGCCGATCTGGGCCACGCTCGCTCGCAGCTTGTAGTTGGTTCCGTAGCGCCCCGCCCTCGAGACGAGCCAGCCGTTGTGCGCCGCGAAGCCCTCGGCGTAGGCCTGCCGGATGTCGGCGAGGATCGCGTCCGGGCCGTCCGCCACAGCGTCCCGAAGGCCGCGCCGCTCGTCCGCGTTCAGCCTCGGGTCCTCCGAGGGATCCATCCCCGGGCCGATGCCGACGGTCGCCAGCTTGGCGAGGATCGGATCGTCCCGGTCGGGCGGTGGGAAGCGGTCGAGCAGGCTGCCCAGGCGGTCGAAGTACCGCAGGCCGGTCGGCACCGAGTAGTGGGTTGGGTGCTGGCGCTCCGGATGGGCGGGATAGCGCTGGCTCCAACCGGTCCCGTAACGGGACAGCGGGGTCAGCCTGAAGCGCTTCTCGAGCTTGACCACGTTTGGGACATCGTCCTCGCTCCGAACGAGCGCCCGGGCGATCACCCAGACCCGGTCGTAGGGGGCGTTCACCCGACGCACGCCCTTGGGGAGGTTCACGTGCTCGCCGCGGGGGACGACGGCGTAGTCACCCGGCTTGGTGTGGTTGACGGTCCCGAGGTTGCGGAAGTTGGTGGTGTATGGGTCCACCAGCTCGAAGACGTAGTAGCGGTCCTTTACCTTCGGCACGTGGATCACGACGGGCTGGCGCTTGAGGTTGAGCCAGCCGATCGAGTAGAGGGTGTCGTGGTTGGGAGCGACGACCGTCCGCGCATTGGGATTGGCCAGCTTGTGGGCCTGGCTGAAGCGGTTGGGTGGGGCGTAGGCCCGATGTGTCGGCTTCTTGACGCTCGTCGCCGTTCGATACGTCTGCTGGGTGCTCAGCAGCGGTAGCCCGTACTTGTAGGCCCGCAGGCCCAGCTTGTAGGCCTGCTGGTAGTCGGCCTGCGACGCCGAGGCGGCTTGCGCGCCCAACGCAGAGATCGGAGTGAGGGCAACGAGAGCTGCGCCGCTCATCCACCTCGGCCACCTTCCCTGGCGCCCGATGCCACTCACGTCACCGGTCGCGCCTACCCTGCCGCGGCCGCTTCGCCAGCCTCGGCGGCGGCCGGCTCGTCAGCGTTCTCGGCGCTCGTCCCGTTGCCGGAGGGAGCGCCGGCCAGGATCTCGGACTCGCGGGTGCGCGACTCGTCGATCCGGACTCCCGGCCCCATGCTCGTCGCCATCGTGATCGACAGCAGGTAGCGGCCCTTGGCGGCGGCCGGCTTCGCGCGGACGATCTCGTCCACGACGGCGGCGTAGTTCTCGAGCAGGGCGCGCTCGTCGAAGCTCGCCTTGCCGATCGTCAGATGAATAACAGCCTGGCGGTCGGTGCGGTACTCGACCTTCCCGGCCTTGGCCTCGCCCACCGCCTTGGCGATGTCGTTGGTGACCGTGCCGACCTTGGGGTTCGGCATCTTGCCCTGCGGGCCGAGGATGCGACCCAGCTTGGAGACGACCGGGCCCATCAGGTCGGGCGTCGCGATCGCGACGTCGAAGTCCGTGAAGCCCTCGTTGACCTTGTCGGCCAGATCCTGCGCGCCGACGAAGTCAGCGCCGGCCTCTTCGGCAGCGCGGGCGCCGTCGCCGTCGGCGAACACGGCGACCTTGACGTCCTTGCCGAGGCCGTGGGGAAGCGCGAGGGTGCCGCGCAGCTGCTCCTCGGCGTGGCGGACGTTGACGCCGAGGCGCAGGTGCACCTCGATGGTCTCGTCGAACTTGGTGGACGCCGTCTCCTTGATCACTGCGACGGCCTCGGCCGGCTCGTAGTGGCGGGCGCGGTCGACCTTCTCGTAGGCGGCGCGGTAGCGCTTGCCGTGGGTCATGCCTACTCCATCCCCTCGACGTCGACGCCCATGGAGCGGGCCGTGCCGGCGATGATCTTCGACGCGGCGTCCAGGTCGTTGGCGTTCAGGTCGGGCATCTTGCGCTCCGCGATCTGGCGCACCTGGGCGGCTGAGATCTTGCCGACCTTCTCGCGGTTCGGCTCACCCGACCCCTTCTCGATCCCAAGTGCCTCCCTGATCAGGACGGCGGCCGGCGGCGTCTTGGTGATGAAGTCGAAGGAGCGGTCCTCGAAGACCGTGATCTCGACCGGGATGATCGTGCCGGCGTCCTGCTGGGTCTGAGCGTTGAAGGCCTTGCAGAACTCCATGATGTTCACCCCGTGCTGACCGAGGGCGGGGCCGACCGGAGGGGCGGGGTTCGCCGCCCCGGCGGGGATCTGGAGCTTGATCATTGTCAGGACTTTCTTGGCCATGGCGATTTCCGAGCTTAGGGGTTAGAAGGCCTCTCAGACCTTCTTGACTTGGTCGTACCCAACTTCCACCGGGGTCTCCCGGCCGAAGATCGAGACCAGCACCTTGAGCTTCGCCGCGTCCTCGTTGATCTCGGCGATCTCGCCCGAGAAGTCGGACAGCGGCCCGGCGATGACCTTGACGGTCTCGCCGATCGTGAACTGGGCGCGGGCGCGCGGGCGCTCGGCCGTCTCGCGGTGGAGGAGACGGTCGACCTCGGGCTGGGAGAGCGGGATCGGCTTGTTGCGCGAGCCGACGAAGCCCGTGACGCCGGGGGTGTTCTTGACCAGGCCCCAGGCGTCGTCGGTCATCTCCATGTTGACCAGCACGTAGCCGGGCATGGTGCGCTTCTCGACCGCGATCCGCTGGCCGTCCTTGAGCTCCGAGACCTGCTCCGTGGGGACTACGACCTGGCGCACGCGCTGGCGCTGGTTCATCGTCTCGATGCGGTGCTCGAGGTTGTGCTTGACCTTGTTCTCGTGGCCTGAGTAGGTGTTGATTACGTACCAACGAAACATGAAAATGAATTCGCTTTCAGTGAGGGGTGGGCGAGGCTTTCGGGGTGGGGATCAGATCAGGCGCTGGACGAGCCAGTTGAAGAGCGCGTCGAGCGCTCCAAGGTAGGCGGCCATTACGGCGATGAAGATCACGGTCACCGCTGAGGCCTGAATCAGGGTCTCGCGGTCGGGCCACTGGACGCGCTTGAGCTCGGCCCAGCAGGAGATGAAGAAGCCGATGACCCGGCCGCGCTGGCGGGTCTCGGCGGGCTGAGTCGAAGTCTGGCGGCGCTTGGCGGACTCCTTGGCGCGGCGTTCGCGCTCCCTCTCCTCCTCCCGGCGGGCGCGGCGGCTGATCTTGTCCTCGGCCGGAGCCTCGGCGACCGCACCGTCCTCCGGCTTGCCCACGTCCGCGCGCGACGGCGCCGGCGAGCGAAGCCTGCGGCGCTTCTCCTTCTTGGGCGGCGCCTCCTCGGTCTTGTCGCCGTCCGTCTGCGGCGCGCCCGTCAGCTCGTCGAGGTTCGCGCCCTCCTCCGCGAGCTCCGCCTCGATCACGTCGGCGGTCTTCGGGACCTCGGTGTCGTGCTGGGCGCGCGAGTCGGACTCGCGCGAGCTCTCCGCCTCCTTGGCGGCGCGCTGCTCCCGCGCCCGCCTCTCGGCCTTTCGCTGCGCTCGGGTCTTCGCCATCGTCAGGCAGCGCCGCGCTCAGCGGGTTTCCTTGTGAGGCGTGTGCCTACCGCACCAGTGGCAGTACTTGCGCAGCTCGATGCGGTCGGGCGTGTTCCGCCGCGACTTATTGGTCTGGTAATTGCGCCGTTTGCACTCCTCGCAAGCGAGCGTCACTGCGATTCGAACGTCTCCGCGGGCCATTGGCTGCTGATGCTTTCCGTTTTGGGGTTCAAGCGGGGGCTGCTCCGGAGCGGCCTAACCCACCCTCCTCAGAAAAAAGACCCCGCCCCCCGCTTGTGGCGAGGGACGCGAGGTGCGGCGAAGGATAGCGCCGAAGTCGGCCCGGGGGACTAACGGCCCTGGCGCCGGGTAACGCTCTCGTCTGCCCGATTCGCGCACGCAGCTTCGCCTTGCCGCGCACTTGGCCGAGCGCCTCACTAGCAGCCCTCGACCAGGCATACGCGCAGGCGGAGTGCTTAGGCGGCGGCCGAGGATCGCCGCCGGTATGAGCAGGCGGGCCGGGCTCGGGCGACTGAGCAGCCAGGCCGGCCCGACGCGAGATACTGCGTAGGCGATGTCGCAGGAGAACGTGGAGATCGTGCGTGCGGTGCACGACGGCTGGGCTCGGGGCGACTTCAGGGTCGCCCAAGAGCTGTTCGCGCCGGATTTCTCCTGGGACCAGCCCGCCGAGGCGGTCGAGCCCGGTT
>DASQCL010000017.1:0-2096 GCA_035634715.1 Solirubrobacterales bacterium | reverse complement strand
TGGACCGAGGTCCCCAGCGGCACGTACAGGGTCAGAGCGCAGCACCCCAGCAAGCGCTTCTCGAGCTTCGTGGCCACGTGCCGGAAGGGCCGCGTGGTCAATGCGAACCCGCCGTGGGGCCTCCATCAGCTGAGCGGAGATGACGACTCGGGCCGCAGGGCTTGACGCGTTTGACACCCTGCATTCGATGAGCCTTGAACCGCTCGAAGAGGGGGTCGACCACGTCCGCGGGCCCATGGGGGCGCGGGTGATCCTCGAGTACGGCGATTACGAGTGCCCGTACTCGAGACAGGCGTCCCGCGCGATCGAGCTCGTCGAGCGGCGAATCGATGGAGGCGTTCGGTTCGCCTTCCGGCACTTCCCGCTGACCGAGATCCATCCGCACGCCCTCGCGGCCTCCGGCGCGGCCGAGGCGGGCGCCGCGCAGGGGCGCTTCTGGGAGACTCACGACCTGCTCTTTCACCACCAATCGGCCCTCGAGGACGACGACTTGGGGCGCTATGCGGCCGAGCTGGGGCTCGACGTTGCGCGCTTCGAAGCCGACCGGATCAGCGACCCGGTCCTGAATCGCATTCGGCGAGACGTCTCCAGCGGCGAGGCGTCGGGCGAGGTTCGCGGGACGCCGACTCTCTTCATCGATGGGGCCGTCCATCGGGGTGGCTACGACGTCGACTCGTTGCTCGAGGCACTCGCCTGATGGCATGGCCCGCGATCACGTACGAGGCCTGGAGCGCCACCTGCGACACGCTCCACGCGCACACCCAGGTCCTCGGCAAGCTCGCGGTCGAGCTGGCACCCCCCGAGGCGCAGCTTCAGCACGCCGCGCTGCGCTTGACGGCGCGGGGCTGGGAGACGCCCACACTGCCGGCCCCCGACGGGTCGGGGGCCATCGTGGTGGCGCTGGACCTGCGCACCCATGAGGCGGTCGTGGAGCACTCGAACCGAGGCGAGACGCGGATTCCGCTGACTCCGAACCGGCCCGTTGCGGACGTGACGCGTGACGTGCTGGAGGCGGTGCGGAGCCTGGCCGGGGAGGTCGAGATCAACCCGGCCCCTCAGGAGGTGCCCTGGGAGATGCCGCTCGACCGGGACACCGAGCACGCCACCTACGAGACGGAGCAGGTCGAGACGTACTTCGCCGCGGCGACGCAGGCCGCGCTCGTGCTCGCGGAGTTCAGGGCCCCCTACCGCGGGCGCATGTCCCCGGTCAACGCCTGGTGGGGAACCTTCGACCTCGCCGCCCACCTCTACTCGGGCAGGCCGGCGGATCCACCGTCGGACGAGTTCATCATGCGGAACGCGGGCGACGCACAGCAGATCGAAATCGGCTGGTGGCCCGGCGATCCCAAGTACGGAAGGGCGGCGTTCTTCGCCTTCGCGTATCCGACGCCCGCTGGATTCGCCGAGGGCCAGATCGACCCCGACGCCGCGCACTGGAGCGAGGAGCTGGGCGAGTTCATCCTCGACTGGGACGACGCGCGGGCCGGTGCCGATCCGCACGCCCTCGCCCTCGAGTTCGCGCGGTCGGCATTTCGCCACGCGTGCGCCGCGTGCGGCTGGGATCCTGACCTCGCGGCGAGCGCCGAGAGCGACCCCATCCGCTGAGCTCGAAGCGGCTAGGACCGGCCCTCGGCGATCGCTCCCAAGAGCTTCTTCAGGGCCGGCACGTAGATCTCCGAGAACGTCGGGAAGGGCTGGATCGTGTCCCTGAGCACCGCCACCGGCACGCGGGCGCGGATCGCCAGCGTGGCCTGCTGGAGCCACTCGCCGGCCTCCGGGCCGAGGGCGTGCGCGCCGGTCAGGCGCTCGCCGTCGCTGAGCAGGGTCAGGTAGCCGTTGGACTCGGCGTAGGCGCGCGTGTAGGTCTCGGTCTTGGCGATCCCCGCCAGGCGCCCGGTCCCGCTGAAGGCGGCCTCGGTGGCACCGACGGCGGCCGCCTGCTGGTCGGTGTAGGTGATCCGCGGGACGGCGTCGTAGTTGGCCTCGCGGGGCTCGCCGAGGAGGTTGGCGGCAACGATGTCGCCCTGGTACTTGCCGACGTGGGTCAGGGTCCAGATGCCGGTGACGTCGCCGATCGCCCACAAGCTCTGGCCGGC
>DASQCL010000016.1:0-11594 GCA_035634715.1 Solirubrobacterales bacterium | reverse complement strand
GAGCCGGCGGCCCGAAGGCGTTCGTAGGCCTCGGGGGGCGCGCGCTGCTCCACTGGTCGCTCGACGCCTTCGCGCAGGCGAAGAGCGTCGAGGCCGTCATCGTGGCTGTGCCCGCCGGCTCCGAGGGTCGCGTGCCCGATGAGGCCGTGGTGGTCGCCGGAGGGGCGAGCCGGTCCGAGTCGGTTGCGGCCGGCTTGGAGCGAGTCGAGTCCGAGCTCGTCGCTGTGCACGACGCGGCCAGGCCGCTGGTCACGCCCGAGCTGATCGACGAGCTGGTCGCGAAGCTTCTGGACCGCCCGGACGCCGCGGCGGTGATCGCGGCGGCGCCGATCACGGACACGGTCAAGCGCGCCGGCGAGCCACGCCCCGCCGGCGGCGCCTACGACGTGGCCGAGACCATCAATCGTGACGAGCTGTGGGCCGTGCAGACCCCCCAGGTCTTCCGCACGGCGGCCCTTCGCGAGGCCCTCGAAACCAAGCCGGAGCGCATCGCCGCCGCCACCGACGACGCGATGCTCGTGGAGGAGGCGGGCGGCAAGGTCCTGCTGTACCCGTCGTCGCCTGAGAACCTCAAAGTGACGACACCCCTGGACCTACGGATCGCGGAGCTGCTCATCGCCGAGCGGGGCGCGTGAAGGCAGCGTGGGCCTTGATGCCGAGGCGTGTCGCCATCGCCACGGCCGCCCTGCTCGGAGTGGCCCTGGCCGGCCAGGCGATCGCGGGCGACGGGACCGTGGGTCAGAAGGTGACCATCGCGCGCGGGAAGTTCGCACATCACTCGTGGTCGCTCGGCGTACAGGGCCGACACCGTCAGCGGTGCTACGTGCTCTCGCTGAGCGCGGCCGGCTCGGCGAGCGCCGGCGGCACATGTAGATCCGACGTACGGCGCCCGCCGTTGTGGGAGCGAGTGTTGGGCGTCAGCGACGACAACGCCACGGCGGAACTGAACGTCACAAGGACCCGGGTCCGGAGCATGAAGCTCAGGATCGGACATCCCCATTCGAACCGGCCATCGGAGTGGGTCCACGTGCGCGCCAAACGCATCACCCGCCACCAGGCAGACCAGGCACGCGTGAGGCGGAGCTTCCGGTTCGGAGTGCTGCGTTCGCGCGGGGAGGCCTGCGTGAACAAGGTGGCCCTGTTCGACAGCGACGGCCGTCGCATCCACAAGAAGCGGGTCCCCTGCGAGTTCTGAGCCGCAACGGCTCAGTGGACCGTGCCGTACGTCTTGTTCCCCAGGTAGCGGCGGCCGCACTTCGGGCACTTGCGGAAGATGATCTGGCCGCCCTGGCCGCACTGCTTGCAGGTCCGCTTGGGTGGCGCGACGATCTGAGCCATTACGCGATCGTAACCAGGCGCTGTGTGAGCGACTAGTCGATCAGCGACTCCACGTCCGCCCAGGCCACGCGCATGTCCACGCGCGCGCCGCGAAACGGCACGCCCTCGGCCTCGAGCAGGCGGCGCTGGCGGTCGCCCTTGGCCAGTGAGCCGTCCGCCCGCACGATTCGCTGCCACGGAACGGTGGGGTCGTGGCAGGCGGACATGACCATGCCCGCGAATCGCGGCGCGCCCGGGCACAGGTCGCCGTAGGTGGTGACGAAGCCCTCGGGCACGGAACGGGCGCGTCGCAGGACCTCGCGCGCCCTGGGGGACTGCCTCAGCGAGTCAGCAGCACCCATACGAGCGCAATCGCAAATCCGATCTGGCCGAAGGCGAGCGCCGTGCCGAAGTTCGCTGCGCCGAGTGCAGCGGCGATCGCGCTCGCAGCCGCGAACGCCCCGAGCATGACGGCCAGGTCGCGGAGGGTTCTATGCACCGTCGGGAGTCTTATAGGTCGCGCTGCCGACTCGGCGGCTGCGCCCCTCCGGGCGCCGCGCGACACGTTCCAGGTAGACGAGGTTGCAGACCGAGGGGGTGGCGTCGAGCAGGTCGAGCGCGTGCTCGGCCTGGTAGCTCGGGACCACGATCCGCAGGTGGACCATGCGGTGGTTAGCGTACAGACGCGATGCTGACCGACTATCACGTGCATCTGCGGCCAGACGACCTCGATGCGGAGGCCGGCGACTACTTCACCGCTGCGAACGTCGACCGCTACCTGGCGGCGGCCGAGGAGGGGGGAATCGAGGAGCTCGGGGTCTCCGAGCACGTGTACCGCTTCCAGCAGGCGCTCGACGTCTGGGACCACCCGTTCTGGATCGAGAACGCCCGCGACGACCTGGACGCATACCGAGACTTCGTTCGGACCACACCGCTGCGGCTCGGCCTGGAGACGGACTACGTCCCCGGCCGCGAAGATCGGATCGCAAACCTGCTCGACGCCCGGGACTTCGACTACGTGATCGGCTCCGTCCACTTCATCGGCGATCGAGCGGTCGACGACCCGGAATGGGACGCATGGGAGGGTGGCGGCGATCCGGATGTCGTCTGGCGCAGTTATTTCGAGACGCTCGCGGAGGCTGCGCGCAGCGGCCTGTTCGACATCCTGGCCCACCCCGACCTGGTCAAGGTCTGGGGGCGCGCCCGCCCGCTGCCGGACCGCGACCCGCGCTTCTACTACGAGCCGGCGGTCGAGGCCATCGGCGAGGCCGGAGTTGCCGTCGAGGTGTCGACCGCGGGGCTGCGAAAGCCCGTGGGCGAGCTCTACCCGGCGCCCGCCTTCGCGGCGATGTGCATTGAAGCGGGTGCGGCGTTCAGCCTCTCCTCGGACGCCCACGCGCCCGAGGACGTCGGCTCCGGGTACGAGCAGGCGCTCGAGACGATGGACGAATGGGGCGTGCGCGAGATCGCCGTCTTCGACGGGCGTGAGCGCCGGCTCGAATCGGTCGGCCGCAGCGAGGTGGCGGCAGGAGGGGACTCGCAGGGATGAGCCTCCAGGTGGGGATCGGCTACGACGTCCATCCGTTCGAGGCCGGCCGGCGGCTGATTCTCGGCGGCGTCGAGATCGCGCACGAGCGCGGGCTCGGTGGCCAATCCGACGCCGACGTGCTGACCCATGCGATCACCGACGCGATCATGGGCGCGGGCGGCCTGGGCGACCTGGGGACGCTCTTCCCGCCCGAAGAGGAGCAATGGCGCGACGCGGACTCGATCGATCTGCTGACGGTGGTCATGGGCCAGCTCGGCGGACGGGTGGTGAACGTCGACGCCACACTCGTCTGCGAGGAGCCGAAGATCGGCCCGCACCGGGTCGAGATGGAGCGGATCCTGGGTGAGGCCCTCTCGGCCCGGGTGAGTGTCAAGGCGACGACGAACGAGGGCCTCGGCTGGATCGGGCGGGGCGAGGGGATCGCCTGCGTCGCCGTGGCGCTGGTGGACCTCGAATGAGCGCCGGGTCCCGATTGTGCCGGTGCGAAGCGGGCAAATAGAGTTAGCGAGGTGGTCCGCTCGCTTGCGTCCAAGCTCTCGCCGCATTCCGTGACAGGTCCCATCGATCAGATCAGCCGCAGGATCAAGCTCGGCCCCCTCGGTTCGCTGAGGGAGGTGCCGTTCAATGTGAAGGTGCTGGCCGAGGCTGGGATCCTCCGGCCTGTGCGGCCCGACAAGCTCGCGGCGATGGCCGTGCTGCTGTCGCGATGGGGCGCTTCCCCCGCCGCAGGGATCGCCGGGGCCGCCGTCAACCACCCGGACGAGCCGATGATCGAGGACGAGCTCGGGACCCTCACCTTCGCCGAGGTGCAGGCGCGCTCGAACGCAATCGCCCGCGGCCTTGCGGCCGGCGGCGTCGCCGAGGGGGACGGCGTCGCGATCATGTGCCGCAACCACCGTGGCTTCATCGAGACGACGCTCGCGGTCTCCAAGCTCGGCGCCAGTGCCCTCTACATGAACACCGCGTTCTCCGGGCCGCAGTTGGCCGACGTGATCGAGCGCGAGAAGCCTGAGGCGCTCGTCTACGACGAGGAGTTCAGCGGACTGCTGGAGAAGGCCAGCGAGGCGGGGAATGCGATCGGGCTCAGCCGCTACGTCGCCTGGAGCGAGGACAAGGACGAAAGCGAGAAGGAGGACACGACGCTCGCCGAGCTGATCGAGTCCAACAGCGACGAAGACCTCGATCCGCCGGGGGAGTCGGGCCGGTTCGTCATTCTCACCTCGGGGACGACCGGGACGCCCAAGGGGGCGCAGCGTGCCCAGCCGGACACGCTCAGCCCGCTGGCATCGCTGTTCTCCAAGATCCCTCTGCACGCCCGCGAGAAGACGATGATCGCGGCGCCGCTCTTCCATTCCTGGGGCTTTGCCCATTTCGTGCTCGGGCTGGCGCTGAACTCGACCTATGTCCTGCGCCGAAAGTTCGACCCGGAGGAGATCCTGAAGGCGACACAGGAGAGCGGAGCCACGGCGCTGATCGTGGTGCCGGTGATGATGCAGCGGATCATGGAGCTCCCAGAGGAGACGCTTGACAAGTACAGGCTCCCGAACCTGCGGGTCACCGGGGCGAGTGGCTCGGTTCTCCCGGGCGAGCTCGCCAACAAGTGGATGGACCGCTTTGGCGAGAACGTCTACAACCTCTACGGGTCGACGGAGGTCGCCTGGGCCACGATCGCGACGCCGGAGGACCTTCGCGCTGCCCCAGGGACCGCGGGCAGGCCTCCGCGCGGCACGGTGGTCCGGATCGTGGACGAGGAGGGAAACGACGTCGAGACGGGCAAAACCGGCCGCGTGTTCGTCGGCAACGAGATGGCCTTCGAGGGGTACACGGGCGGGGGCGGCAAGGACGAGCTCGGCGGCCTGCTCTCGTCCGGGGACGTCGGCCACTTCGACGAGGAGGGGCGGCTCTTCATCGACGGCCGTGACGACGAGATGATCGTCTCGGGGGGCGAGAACGTGTTCCCGCGCGAGGTCGAGGACCTGCTGGCCGACCACGAGAAGGTCAAGGAGGTCGCCGTGATCGGCGTCGACGACGAGCAGTTCGGCCAGCGCCTGAAGGCGTTCGTGGTCCTCCGCGACGGCGGGGAGCTGAGCGAGGAGGACGTCAAGGGCTACGTCAAGTCCAACCTCGCCCGGTACAAGGTGCCGCGCGACGTCGAATTCCTGGACTCCCTGCCGCGCAACGCGACCGGCAAGGTCCTGAAGCGCGAACTCGCCTGACGATCTGAGGCGCTAAACGCCCGCCCGCTCGCGCTGGCGGGCCGCTGCTTCGGCGCGCAGCTGCTCGTGTTCGACCTGGCGCTTCAGCTGCTGCAGCGAGCGCCTGAGGTGGCCACCGAGCTGTGGCGCCGCGAAGAGCTCGGCGATCCAGCCCGGGATGCCGGAGCCCGCGACGCCGTAGGCGAAGCGCAGCTCGACCCTGGTGCGCCCGTCGGGAAGCTGGCGGAGGCGCCAGCGGCCGCGCTGGTCGACGCCGAGGACCGAGCTCCACGCCATGTCGCGCTCCTCGTTCCACTCCACGATCTCGATCAGGCCGCCGACCTCCGCCGACCCCACTCGGATCAGCATCCGGTACCGGGCGCCCAGACCCGAGCGCTGCTCGCCCTCGACCTCCCAGCGGGTGACGCCGGACATGAAGTGCAGGTAGTTGGACGGCTCGGCGAGGTAGTCCCAGACGAGGTTCGGCGGCGCCGAGATGACGATCGACTCGTTGAGCCTCATCAGCCGATCACGGGAAAACGACGCTCCGCAGCGAGCGTGTCGAGCGTCTCCTGCATGACGCGGGTGACGTAGTCGTAGACCTCGTTCAGGTCCGGGTCGTCGCCGAACTGCTCGCGGACGTCGATGGGCTCGAGGACCTCGACGGTGATCTTGGCGGGCAGCGGTATGTGGCCGAAGAAGTCGCCGATGTTGAGGCCCCAGGGCACGGCGAGCGAGATTGGGAGGACCTTGAGGCGGAGCAGACGATCCGCGCCCAGAAGCTGCGCGAGCCATGCGCCACGGCTGATGAAGAGCGCCGTCTCCTGGCCGCCGATCGCGACCACCGGGACGATCGGCACGTCGGCGTCGAGCGCCAGGCGGATGAATCCCTTCCTGCCGGCGAAGTCGACCTTGTTGCGATCGCGCGTCGGACGGTGGACCTCCCAATCACCGCCCGGATAGACGAGCAGTGCGGCCCCGGACTCCAGTGCGGTCCGGGCGTTCTCGGGTGATGCCGCGACGGTCCCTCCGCTTCGCAGCAGGCGGGCGAACGGCGATGCCATGACGAGGTTGTGGGCGAGCTGGTGGAAGGCCCGCTCGACCCCGAAGTAAGTGGAGAAGGCGAGGGTGAAGATGAAGGTGTCGGGCGTCATGTTGCCGCCCGAGTGGTTGCCGACCATCAGCACGGGCCCTTCCTCGGGGATGTTGCCGAGGTCGCGAACCTCGCCCCGGAACCAGAAGCTCGCGATCAGCCAGAGAAGTGGGAGTTGCTCCCGCAGGTGGTCGGGGTCGCGATCGTCGAGATCAGCGGTGAGGCGCTCGCTCACCTCGCGCGCCGCGCGGCTCGCGGCGTCTGCTGTCGCCTGCTGGCCCGCCTGCGCCAGTGCGCCGGCGAACCGGCGTCCGGAGCGCACGAACTCGCCTCCGGCTCGCGCGAGGCCGCCGCCGACGCGACCAACGTCTCCGAGCGAACCGAGACGGCCGCGCAGCGCGCCGTCGGCGCCCCCGCCGTTCTGCTTCGCGCGCTCGGATACCGTCTGCTCGTCCCCCATGGCGGCCGATTCTAGGGGGCCGCGGGACTCCGGTTACGCTCTGGTCGTGGAGGGGAGCGCTCGAGGGAGGGTGGCTCGACTGGTGGCTGGAATCGCCATCCTCGCTGTCGTTGTGGGCGCGGGCGTGTGGCTCCTCGTCGATTCGGGCGAGGCGGGCCCAAACCTCGGCGACAAGCTCGTGGACGGACAGGCGCTGGAGGCATGTCTCCGCGAGGCTCCGCGGCCGAGCGCCGACTGGCGGGTCGCGGCATCGACCCGGCGGGCGCTCCCGGGGGACGGCGGCTCAAGCGCGCAGATCGTCGTGCACCCGTATGGTCGTCTGACCGTGTTCCCGACCGCGGAGGCCGCCGAGGAGCTCGACTCCAGCACTTCATCCGACGAGACACGGCGCTGGGGCAACGTCGTGGTGACGGGCTATGAGGCGGAGCCATCGGCCGCCGAGGACGAGGTTGTGAACGGCTGCCTCGAGCGAGCCGCGACGGTGACGCCGACCAGCTAGGCCGCGCGGAGGGAGCGGGCCGCGGCGCTGCGGGCGATGTGGCGCCTGATCAGCGCGTTGGTTCGGTCGGCGAGCTCCACCTGCGGCACATGGCCGCATTCCGGCAGGATCACCTGGCGGGCCGACGGGACGGCCCGGGCCACGTGGCGGGAGAAGCGGGCCGGCACGAGCCGATCGCTGTCGCCCCAGACGAAGAGGGCCGGAGGGAGCAGCGTGGTGAGCCGGGTCCACAGCCCGCTGCCCCCGTGCGGCGCGTCGAGGTAGATGTTGCGCAGCGCGGCGAAGAACGCGATCCGGGCCGAGCGGGACCGGTAGGTGCGGCAGAACTCTTCGATTGCGACATCGGCTGCCGCCGGGTCCAGGCGCTCCGGTCGTGCGAACAGGCCCCAGAAGTAGGCGCGGACGCTCGTGGTGCGCATGGGGTGCGGGATGGCGGCGAGCTCGGGCCGCACGAGCTTCACCAGCGGGACGAGCTCACGGCGCTTGCGAAAAGCGAGCGCCGGCGCGAGCAGGCTCACGGTGATGGCCCGGTCCGGGTCGGCGAGCGCCAGCTCCAGCGCGATCCGGCCGCCCATCGAATTGCCCACCAGGTGGGCGCTCTGAAGCCCCACGGCGTCCATGTAGCCCAGCACCGCGCGGGCGAAGTACGGAGCGTCGTAGGCGCCGCGCGCGGGTTTCGATGAGCCTCCGAACCCCGGCAGGTCGATCGCGTGGACCGTGTGGTCGGGGGTCAGGGCCGAGACCGTCTCGAAGAACGAGGCCTTGTTCGAGCCAAGGCCGTGGAGGCAGACCACCGGTTCGGGCCCGTCGCCGGCGACGAGGCTCCGGATCGTGGCGCCCGGAATCTCGATGTCGGTGACCTGCAGCAGGGGCGGCCGGTCGCCCGGGAGATGGAAGAGCCCTTCGAATCCGAGGGCGAGATCGAGGTCGCCGCGCGCGTAGAGGCGGCGCTGTGCGAACGCGTCGAGGCCGGAGAGGCGCCCCTCCCTGAGGCCGATCCAGGTAGCGGCATCACTCCCGATGACCGCGTCGGGCTCGCGGGTGGCGGACGTGCGGACGTGACATTGCTCGCCCTGCGCGCGAACCTCCCAGGTTCGCCCGACGTCGCCCAGCCGTATCTGGAAGGTGGCGTCGAAGCCGGGGTCGGCTCCCAGGTAGCGCGACGGCAACGACCGAAAGGCCTCTTCGGTGCGCCGCACCCGCTGCGCCGGGAGCGAAACGCTCGATCCCCTAGGGGCGCGCTCCGATGACCCAAGCCTTCGCGATCCCTCACTCATCGGCGCTCGGCACGTTATCCGTCGGAGTGGTCGCAAGAGCGTCTTGCCGCGGTCGTCTTCCCGCAAATAGCATCAACTAATCGATGCGTGAGGTTCGAATCTCGGACACGCTGAGTGGGAAGACGCGGGCGCTCGAGCCGCGTGATCCTCCGCGGGTCGGCATCTACACCTGCGGGCCGACCGTCTACTCGCGTGTCCACGTGGGCAACGCTCGCCCGTTCGTCATCCCGATCCTGTTGCGCCGGCTCCTTCGCCGCCTCGGCTACGAGCCGCGGCTGGTCATCAACGTCACCGACATCAACGACAAGATCTACGACGCGGCGCGCGAGGCGGGCGTCCCGTCCGACGCCTTGGCGCGGGAGATGACCCGCGCCTACGTGGAGGACACGGACCGCCTCGATCTCGGACGCCCGGATGCCGAGCCGCTCGCCTCGGAGACGATCGCCGAGATCATCGAGCTGATCGAGGCGCTGATCGAGTCGGGCCACGCGTATGAGAGCGGGGGAGACGTCTACTACCGCGTCCGGAGCTTCCCCGACTACGGCAAGCTCTCCAACCGCGACCCCGCGGAGATGGACCAGGGCGAGGAGGCGGGCACCGCGAGCCTCAAGGAGGACCCGCTCGACTTCGCGCTCTGGAAGGCGCACAAGACCGACGAGGACACCTCGTGGCCGTCGCCGTGGGGTGAGGGCCGGCCTGGCTGGCACATCGAGTGCTCGGCGATGGGGGAGAAGCTCCTGGGTACTGACTTCGACATCCACGGCGGCGGCGTCGATCTCGTCTTCCCCCACCACGAGAACGAGATCGCCCAGACCGAGGCTGCCCGCGGGGTGCCGCTCGCGCGGCTGTGGATGCACAACGGGATGATCCGGGTGGCCGACGAGAAGATGTCGAAGTCGGTCGGCAACATCTTCCAGCTGTCCGAAGCACTCGACCGCTACGGCCGCGATGCAGTCGTCGCCTACCTGATCTCCGGGCACTACCACCAGCCGCTCGAGTTCTCGGATCGAGCGCTGACCGAGGCCGACGCCCGCGTCAAGGGGATTCGCAACTTCGTACTTGAGCTCCCCGAGTCCGACGACCGCGAGCCGGATCCCGCAGTGACGGCCTGGCGATCGGAGTTCCTCGATGCCCTCGCCGATGACTTCAACACGCCGCGCGCGCTCGCGATCCTTTCGGAGCTGATCACCGAGGGAAACCGGCATGAGTTGCCCGGTGCTCGGGCCGCGCTGGAGGAGATGCTGCCGCTGCTCGGCCTGGAATCGCTGCTCGCCCCGGCGGAAACGGCGGATCCGGAGGCCGAGCGGTTGCTCGCCGAGCGCGAGGAAGCGCGTGCGGCCCGCGATTTCGAGCTGGCGGACCGCCTGCGCGACGAGCTCGCCGAGCGCGGGTTCGAGGTCCGCGACACACCCGGCGGCGCGCGGCTGATGCGCCGCCGCGGCTGAGCTCATGTCGGGGA
This sequence comes from Solirubrobacterales bacterium, assembly GCA_035634715.1. Lineage (GTDB taxonomy): Bacteria > Actinomycetota > Thermoleophilia > Solirubrobacterales > 70-9 > AC-56. Next base: position 1,745 of record DASQCL010000016.1, on the reverse strand, counting down.
AGCGCGACAGCGGGAAGGACTTCGTCTACGGCCGGCGCCCCGTCACCGAGGCGCAGCGCGGCCGCCGGCGCGTGCGGCGCGTGTGGACGACGGACGACCTTCCACCCGGCGAGCTCTCTCGCCTGGCCGGGTCCCCCGACCACCAGGGGATCGTCGCCGAGGTCGATCCCTATCCCTATGCGGACCCGCGGGCGCTCCTCGAGCACCCGGATGCGCTGGTCGTGGCGCTCGACCAGATCCAGGACCCCCGCAACCTGGGTGCCGTTTGCCGATCGGCCGAGGCCGTGGGAGCGGCGGGTGTGGTGATTCCGTCGCGAAGGTCCGCGTCGGTGACCGCGGCTGCGTCCAAGGCCTCGGCGGGAGCGGTCGAGCACCTTCCGATCGCCAGGGTCCCGAACCTGGCCGACTGGCTCGGCTTTGCCAAGGAGGCCGGGGCCTGGGTCCACGGGGCGCAGTCCGGGGCCAAGACGCCGTACGCGAGCGCCGACCTGACCGGGAAGGTGGTGATCGTGTTGGGGGGCGAGGGGGGAGGCCTGCGCCGGAGGGTGGCCGAGACCTGCGACCTCCTCGTCTCGATCCCGATCCGGGGGCACGTCGACTCCCTCAACGTCTCCGCCGCGGCCGCCGTGCTGCTGTTCGAGACCGCGAGGCAGCGCGCAAGCGGGAAGCCGTAGCAACGCCCCCGGACGGAGGTCTCCATCTGCAACGGATCTTGCGCTCGCGGCCGCGAGGGTTGACATAGGAATGCCCGGGCGGTTAGAGTTACGCAGGTAAGGGTTAACTAAAGGTCGAGGTCGACTCTGCCGATGACCCTTACGGAGGGCGCCCAGGGGAGGTACGGGCGCCACCGGTTCCCAATCCAATAGGAGGAAACCTGTGGCCGTACCGACCCCTACGCGCGATGTTGCGTCCGCTGCCCCAGCCGCCCGGACAGCGACCGCCCGACGTTCAGAAGCTCAACCTGAGCTTGAGGATTCGTACCTGGTCGCGCTCGCCAAGCGGGGCAGCCCGGATGCGTACGACAGGATCGTCAAGCGCTACCGCGGATTCGTGCGCCTGAAGGCGTCCTCGTACTTCCTGCTCGGCGGCGCCCCGGACGACCTGATCCAGGAGGGCCTGGTCGGCCTCTACAAGGCGATCAGGGACTTCCGCTCCGATCGGGAGTCGAGCTTCCGTAACTTCGCGGAGCTCTGCATCACGCGCCAGATCATCACCGCGGTGAAGACCGCGAGCCGCAACAAGCACGCGCCGCTCAACCAGTACGTGTCCTTCGCGCAGGCGCCGGCCGGCGCCAGCGAGTCGGAGACCACCCTCGAGGAGGTGCTCCCGGGCCCGGGCAGCGAGGACCCGTCGGAGCGGGTCATCGCCACCGAGGAGCTGCGGAGTCTCGTCTCCTGCCTCTCGAGCGTGCTGTCGGAGTTGGAGAGCCATGTCCTCAGCCTCTACCTCGACGGCCACTCCTACGAGGAGATCGGCGAGCGCCTGGAGTGCGACACGAAGACGGTCGACAACGCCCTCCAGCGCGTCAAGCGCAAGGTGAGCCTGCACCTGGCATCGCGCGAAGCGACGTTCTAGGGCTCGCGACCTATTTGTGGATCGGGCCCGAGCGGAGGACGGCGTAATCGGGTGCCACGGCGCCGAGGTTCTCCGCGAGGCTGCGGAACGACGCGAACCGCCCGTCCTGTGAGATCGAGCTCTGCGTGCTGTCGCCTCGCTGGGCTTCCAGAACCAGACCACGCCGCTCA
>DASQCL010000015.1:0-3873 GCA_035634715.1 Solirubrobacterales bacterium | reverse complement strand
GAGCGACCATCATCAAATCGGCGAGCTCGTCGATCACGCACAGGATGTGCGGCAGCGGCGCCTCACCGGCCTTGACGCGGACCCGGTTGAGCTCGGCCAGGTTGCGCGTGCGGGCCTCGCCCATCACGGAGTAGCGGCTCTCCATCTCCCCGATCAGGTTCGCGAGGACAGTGGCGGCCATTCGCGGGTTGGTCACCACGGGGGTGAGCAGGTGCGGCAGCTTCTCGTAGTGGTTCAGCTCGACCCGCTTCGGATCTACCAGGACGAGGCGTGCTTCGTTGGGCGACGCGTGGAGAAGCACCGAGCAGAGCATCGCGTTGATGCACCCGGACTTTCCGGAGCCCGTGGTGCCCGCCACGAGCGCATGCGGCATGAGCGCGAGATCGGTCCAAACCGCCTCGCCCGAGACGTCCTTGCCGAGCCACACGGCGAGCGGCGAGGAGCCCTTCGGGCGGCCGTCGTAGATGTCGCCCAGGCGGACCAGCCTGCGGCGCTGATTCGGCACCTCGACCCCGACGGCCTTCTTGCCCGGGATGGGCGCCAGGATCCGGATGTCGGTTGAGGCGAGCGCGTACGCCAGGTCGTCGCGGAGCTGTGCCACCTTGGACACCTTCGTACCGGGCGCGAGCTGCAGCTCGTAGCGGCTCACGTGGGGGCCGCTGACGACTCCGAGGAGTCGCGCCTCGACGCCGAAGTGCTGGAGGGACTCCAGGAGCGCCTTTGCGGTCGCCTCGCGGTCCCGCATGTCGGGGCCTGGGTCGACCTTGCCGCGCTCGAGCATCTTGGGGCCGGGAAGCTTGTAGTCGATCTCGTCCGACTCCGTGACGGCCGAGCGCTTGTTGCCCATCGGAGTCAGGGCGGCAGCGGGTACGTCCGCGTCGGCCTCCACCCCCTCGTCCGGCTCCTCGGGGACGCCCGGCGCGGTGTCCTCGTACGCGAACTGTCCCGGTCCCGGCGCCTCGGGCTCTTCGGCATCCCAGTCCGTCCCGTCCGCGAAGCGTGCGGTCTCGGCCTCGTCCATCTCGGGGTCGGAGAGGGCCTCCGTCGCCAGCGGCTCAGTCTGCCCCGCGCGGGTGACCGCGATATCGCGCCCGTCGGGCTCAAAGCCTCCAAACCCGCCCTGGCCCGTGTTCATACGGACCGTCTTGGCCAGGTCGCGCGTGCCCGTGCCGGCTGTGCGCGCCACCTTCCCCGCCCCCTTCAACAGGCTCGACATGGTGGTTTGCGTGATCAGGAGCACGCCGCTCACGAACATGAGGACCGCGAGGATCTGGGCCCCGAGCCGATGGAAAAGAGAGGTGGCAGCCCAGTACAGGCCCTCGCCCAGCACGCCCCCATGGACCGAGTAGAAGGGCTGGTGGAAGTAGCCGTGCCTCACCGGGTGCGACGGCCCCAGCCCCGCGGTCTCGGCGGCAAATGCCAGCAGGAGAGAGCCGACGATCAGGACCGCGCCGGCGTTGAACGCGCCGGGCGCCTTGATCATCGGGCGCATCATCAGGCCGGCGCCCCAAACGGCCACGGCGATCGGGACGAGGTACGCGACCCGGCCGGTCGCGTCGGTGAGCGCCCGGTTGAGGGAATCGCCAACCGGCCCACCGTCCCAACCGACGTAGAGCACGCAACCGAGATAGACCGCGACCGCGATCAGCCCGAGCCCGATCAGGTCCAGGTGGCGCTGCTCGAGCCCGGCGACCACCTCGCGAGGGCTCTTACGGGGCTTGGGAGCCGGCGCGCGCGAACGCGTGCGCGGCCGAGCCTTCTGGCTCCCGCGCGCCTTCGAAGGGCGCTTGCGCGTCAGCAGCATGTGTGGGCAGATTCGACGCCTGCCGTGCGTCCCCTCTCGGCAAGCGGCAAGCGCCTGATGGGCTACGCGAGGGCATACCCGGGATTGGCGATGAGAGACTTCGACCATGCCCGAGGCGACCCGGCCCGCCGGGTGGTATCCGGACCCCAACTCGGATCGTCACTGGCGCTGGTGGGACGGCGCGTCCTGGACCAGTAACACCGCACCGCGCTGGGCCCCGATCGAGGTCGATAAATCGCACATCCGACCGCGCGCCTGGGCTTTCGCGCTCGCAGCGATCCCGGCATTGCTCGGCATCGCCGCGGCGATCGTCCTCGTCATCGGGGCCATAGACGCGGGGACGCGCACGATCGACCGTTTCACCGCGCCACTCACCCACTTCACTGCGCCCGGGTCGGCGGCGGTGAGCCTGCACGCGGGCGAGGGGCAGACGATCTACACGACCGGTGAAAGCTCCCGCGGCGCGGGGGCGCCGAACAGCGGCGATCTCCGCTGCGCGGTCCACGGTCCCAGCGGCCGTAGCGTCGCCCTCAGCGCAAACCAGAACGTGACCCTGCGCCAGAACGGCACGCGCTACCGCTCGCTATACGACTTCACCGCCCCGGTCGCGGGCACCACGCGTGTCCGTTGCCGTCCAGCCCTCCCGGCGCGTGGGCCGTTTGAGCTTGTGATCGGGCCGCGCTTCGAGGTCGGCGAGGTCGTCGGCATCGTCCTACGGGTCATCGGCGCCCTGGCCGCCCTCTTTCTCGGGTTCGGCCTCGGCGTGGGAGTCGGCGTGCTGGTCGGCGTGCTGCGCGATCGCAGCAAGCGGCGCCTTCAGGCCGAGGCGGCGGAGAAGGCTCCGCCCGTGGGCGCCTAGATTCGGCTTCAGCCCTCGCCTCGCCAACAGGAAGCCGCTTCTCAGCCCAATAAAGGGGCCATAAAACCTGCCGGTATCCAGGCGGACCGGGGCTAATCTGTCTCTTCGATGGTCGATACGGAGATCAACACCGGCCGCGTGCTGGTGGTCGAGGACGACGCCGAGATCGCCGATGTGCTGCGCCGCACCCTGCGCCAGGAGGGCCATGAGGTCCGCTCAGCGGGCGACGGCGTGGCCGCCCTCGAGGTCGCCGAGGACTTCGTCCCGGACCTGGTGATCCTAGACCTCGGCCTTCCGAAGCTGGACGGGGTCGAGGTCTGCCGGCGGCTCCGCGACTCGAGCGACGTCTCAATCCTGATCCTCACCGCCCGCACCCAGACGGACGACCGTGTGGTCGGGCTCGACTCCGGCGCCGATGACTACCTCGTCAAGCCCTTCGAGCGCAAGGAGCTCCTCGCCCGGATGCGGGCGCTGATGCGACGCCGCCCTCCCCGCGGGACCGCCTCGCTGACGGTCGCCGACCTGCGCCTCAACCCCGACACGCGCGAGGTCTACCGCGGCGATCGCCCAATCGAGCTCACCAACCGCGAGTTCGAGCTGCTCGAGTACCTGATGCGCAACGAACGCCTCGTCATCTCCCGCGAGCGCCTGCTCGAGGAGGTCTGGGGCTACGACCCGATGGCGATGACGAACACCATCGACGTCTTCATCTCAAACGTGAGGCGGAAGCTCGAGGCGGGTGGCGAGCCGCGAATCCTGCACACCAAGCGCGGCGCCGGGTATGTCATGAGGGCGCCCCGCGATGAAGAGGCTTGAGCGACTCGTCGCGGCGCTGACGCCGAAGCGCTGGCCGGTCCGCTGGCGCCTGGCCGCCGTCTCGGCGGCCCTCACCTTCCTGATTCTGGTCATCTTCGCCTTGGTCGTTGGGAGGCTGACGTCCAACCGGCTCCACGGCGACTTCAACGACGACGTTCAGGGAACTGCATTGACGTTCGGACAACAGACCCGCGTCCGCGTTAACCCTTTGACTGGCTCTCGGTTCGTCACGGTCCGTCCGCCCGTGCAAAGCATGGCGATACCTCCGAACTCCGTCCTCAGAATCGTGAATCAAGACGGCTCGGTAGTTCCCGGCCAATCGAGCGAACAGGCCGTCGACCTAGGTGCTCCGGCTGTGGGAACGGTGGGGACGGCAGGTAAATATGCGGTGGCG
>DASQCL010000014.1:0-2758 GCA_035634715.1 Solirubrobacterales bacterium | reverse complement strand
TGAACGAGGACGCCGTCCGGGCGATCCTCGCGATCGAGGTCGCCTGCGACCTCGTGGAGCTCGGCCAGCACGGCGCCCTCCGAGTACGGAAACAGCAGCTCCAGCGACGAGAGCGTCTCCTCGAAAGTCGACTCTATGCGGTCGCGAAGCTCCTCCAGGCCCTCCCCGGTGAGCGCGGAGATCTCCAGCGATCCCGGGTCGCGGATCGTGAGATCGTTCGCCTCGGTCGGCTCCAGGCGGTCCGCCTTGTTGTAGACGAGCAGCCGGGGCGCCTCTCCGGCGCCGATCTCCTCCAGCACCGAGTCGACGGCGGCGATCGCCTCCCGGCGCTGCTCCTCCGGCTCCGAGGCGTCTACCACGTGGACGATGAGGTCCGCCAGCGCGGTCTCCTCCAGCGTCGCCTTGAACGCCTCGACCAGCTGGTGGGGAAGCTTGCGGATGAACCCGACCGTGTCAGTCAGGAGGTAGCGGCGGCCGTTGTGGCGGTAAGCGCGGGTGGTCGGGTCCAGCGTGTGGAAGAGCCTCTCCCCCACCCCGGTCCCGGCGCCGGTCATCGCGTTGAGGAGGGTCGATTTGCCGGCGTTCGTGTACCCGGCGAGCGCGACGATCGGGAGCGCCGAGCCGCTGCGGCGAGCGCGCATGACCTCCCGGTTGCGCTCCAGCCGCTCCAAGCGGCGACGCAGGTTCGCGATGCGGTCGCGCGCCAGGCGGCGGTCGGTCTCGATCTGCGACTCGCCGGGGCCCCTGGTGCCGATCCCGCCACCGAGCCGCTCGAGGTGGGTCCACAGGCCCCGCATTCGCGCGAGGTTGTACTCGAGCTGGGCCAGCTCCACCTGGAGCTTGCCCTCGGCGCTGTGGGCGTGGTCGGCAAAGATGTCGAGGATCACCGCGGTCCGGTCGATCACCGGCACGCCCAGACCCTGCTCGAGGTTGCGCTCCTGGCGCGGAACCAGTTCGTCGTCGCACACGACGAGGTTCGCGTTCGAACGGGAGATCTCGGCCTTGACCTCGGAGAGCTTCCCGCGGCCGAGATAGCGGTCGGGATCCGGCCGGGAGCGAATCTGGACGACCTCGCCGACGTTCGCGACTCCGGCGGTGCGCAGGAGCTCCTTGAGCTCCGCGAGGGGATCGCCGTCGCCGGGCGAGGCGGACAGGACGCCCACGCACAGCGCGCGCTGACGGGCCCGCGGGTTCTGGATCCCGCTGGCGCCGTTCGCGCTCTCGGTCCCCAGGTCGCCGGTTCCTTCCACTGGTTCCAGTGTAGGCGCGTTCCGGGAGGGATCGCCGGCACACGCGGTAACGGGGCGGATATAGGCTTGGCGCGATGAAGGTCTTTGTCACCGGAGGCACCGGATTCATCGGCGGCCAGGTCGTGCTCAAGCTGCGCGAGCGGGGCGACGAGGTGCGGGCGTTGGTCCGGACCCCCGAGAAGGGCGTCGCCCTCAAGGACCTCGGCTGCGAGCTGATCCCGGGCTCGCTCTCCGACGCCGATGCGATTCGGGCCGCCATGGAAGGCTGCGACGCCGTCATCCACGGGGCTGCCGTGTACGAGGTCGGCATCCCCAAGTCCGAGCACCGCGCGATGTACGAGGCGAATGTCGTGGGTACCGAGACGGTGCTGGGCGCCGCCCTCGACGCCAAGGTCCCGAAGGTCGTCTACATCTCGACGGTTGGCGCCTTCGGCAACACCCGGGGCCAGGTCGTCGACGAGAGCTACGAGCACCCAGGCGGCGGCTACACCTCGTACTACGAGGAGACGAAGGTCGAGGCGCATCGGGTGGCGACGCGGCTGATCGCCGACGAGGGGCTTCCCTGCGTCATCGTCCAGCCCGGAGGCGTCTACGGGCCCGACGACCACTCGGCTCTCGGGCGCCAGATGAACCAGTTCCTGGACGGCAAGATGCCCATGATCGCCTTCCCCGAGCTCGGGATGAACATGGTCCACGTCGACGACGTCGCCGACGGCGTGCTCCTCGCCCTGGACAAGGGCGAGGTGGGCGAGGCCTACGTGCTCGGCGGCCAGATCACCACGATGCGCGAGCTCATCGACACGCTCGGGCAGGTCACCGACAAGAAGCCTCCGAAGCGCGCCCTGCCGACCGGCCTGATGAAGGCGATGACGCCGCTCGGCCCGGTCGTCGGCAAGGTCATGAACCAGGGCCCGAACCTGCGCGAGCTGATCAGCTCGGCGGACAACGTGACCTTCTGGGCCAAGCACGACAAGGCCATCGCGGAGCTCGGCTACTCCCCTCGCGGCCTGGAGCAGGGCCTGCGCGACACCCTTGCGGCCGAGGGCAAGCTCCCCGCGGACGCCCCCGCTTAGCCCCGCTCGGCGGCTGTCAGTGGCTCTCGACGGCCTGTAGGCCGATCGCGCCGATCACGATCAGGCAGATGCAGGCGATGCGCGCCGCGCCGGCCGGCTCGCCGAGCGCCAGGATGCCAACGGTCGCCGTCCCGGCGGCGCCGATGCCCGTCCACACGGCGTAGGCGGTACCGACGGGCAGGTCCTTCAGCGCCAGGTTCAGGAGCCCGAAGCTCGCGAGGGCGAACACCGCGAACAGGATGGTCGGGACGATCTTCGTGAACCCGTCGCTCTGCTTCAGCATTACGGCGAAGCCGGTCTCGAACGCGCCCGCCGTGATCAGCAAGACCCAGGACATCGGATCTGTTTCATAGCCGTCGCGGCGGACGGCTCAGATTTCACTCGATTCGGGCGAGGCGCCCGACGGCTGGCGTGATTTGATTGCACAAACCGGCC
>DASQCL010000013.1:0-5049 GCA_035634715.1 Solirubrobacterales bacterium | reverse complement strand
CCACGCCAGCCGGAGGATCTTGCATCGGCGATCCGCCAGGCGTTTGAGCGTTCCATCTACATCTCGACGAACGGGAGCCGCGACTTCTCGCTGCCGGCCTCGTCTGCGGAGCTGCAACCGGCGGCCCATGACCTGACGCGGAGGGAGCTGGAGATCCTCCAGCGCGTCGCCGAGGTCACTCGAACTCGCAGCTGGCGCGCATGCTCTGGGTGACCGAACAGACGGTGAAGTTCCATCTTTCGAATATTTATCGGGAACTTGATGTCGCGAATCGGACGGAGGCGAGCCGCTGGGCGCAGCTCCAGGGACTCTTGTCCACGCGCCATCAGCACGAAGCGCAGGAGGAAGCGCTCACGACGTCGGCCCCCTGAGCCAGGAACCGTGAAACGGCTCGAGGAGTCGCTCGAGATCGTCCGGAAGCCGAAGAAGTTCTTCCGGCGTGAGCTCGACCCAGGCGTTGAAGAACCCGGCCGCTCGCGCCCAACTCAGCACGAGCAATGGCTCGACTTTGCGGACCCACTCCGAGGGAACACATGATTACTTGAGGAGCGTCGTGTTGCTCAGGTCTCGTGCAGCGCGCTGTGCCTCCGGCTCGGCAGGGATCTCAAAGTAGATATCTCGTGCTTCGGTGCCCCACCTTCCAGTCGCGTCCTGATCGCTCAGTCCGGCTGAACCGAGTTGGCCGGTGCGCCGTCGGAGCTCGAGGCTTTCGTCATAGTAGACCGCCGCCCGTTCCGTTTTCCCCGAGCGCCCGTGTGGCTTCGCCGAGATTGTTCAGGGCGATGGCAAGCGCGCAGTCATCTTCCTCCTCGCGTGCGAAGGCGACGGCCTGCTCGCCCGCTGAGAGTGCCGCCCGCGGGTCGAACCCAATTTCGGACACTGCAGGCGTGAGCGGCTGCGAGTGCGGCGGCGCCGGTCGCTCCGATCTCCTGCGCGCACCAGAGACTCGCCTCGATTTAGGGCGATCGCTGGGTATCTCTACGGCGAAGAGAGCGATCCCGGCAGAAGGATCTTCGTCTAGCGTCGACGGTCGCGGGCGGGCGCCGCCTGTGCCACGGGTTGGAGTTGTGCGCCTCCTGCGGGCTCTGCGAAGGCCCACAGCTTGTTCGCCGCGAAGCTGAAGGGCGTCGTCAGCACGATCGCGGCCGCTTGGCCGATCAGATGGCCCGCGCCCGCGGAGACGAGTGTGAGCAGGAAGAACTGGTTGGCGCCGAGCGAGAGGCCCGAGACGAGGATCGCCCGTGCGCCCTGCCCGAGCAGCGGCGCCCCGGAAGTCCGGAACGTCCACGTGCGGTTCCAGGCGTAGTTACTGCCGGCTGCGACGAGGAACGAGATCGTCGCGGCGGCGAGATAGTGGAGCCCGGCTGCGAGGAGCGCGGCGTAGACGGAGAGGTTGACCGCGTAACCGGAAGCGCCCACCGCGCAGAAGCGCAGGAACTGGCTCTCGAGCACACGGCCGATGATCCGGATCTGCATTCACCAATCATCGGCGTACGTCCACGGCTCGCATCCACCGAACGGCTGGCCGAAACAGTCCGGGCGGCGCGTTGCGTCATGGGTGATCCGTACGAACTAAGCAGCTTGGCCCGCGTAAGGGCGGGGGTGCCACGCGGCCAACTGCCGCGTAGACTCCTCGAACCGGCAAGGAGGCAGGTCGCTGGGGGATGCGGCTTCGGAAGAGCAGAGCATGCGGCATCCGCCCGCCAATCGAGCTTCGGTCGACGGTCCCGGAGCAGAGGGATCTCGATCACGACCAGTGCGAGTTCTTCTGAGAGTGCGGCAAATGTCGCGCGCTGGTCCGGCTCTCCCTAAGGACCTCGACCGCCAGGTCGCGAGCGACAACTCGTCCTCGCTCTGGACCATGCTTTCGCGGCGGCGGCTGAAGCTCGGAGAGCAAGGGAGCAGCCGCGAGACACAGGGTTCGCGGCCGTCGCGGGAGCGCTGCTCTACACGTCACTGTACGAGCCGACGACGACGTTTCCCGGGCTCTGCGCCGCCACTCTGGGTCAGGTAGTCGTGGGCGAGGGCAACGTGACTGGGCATCCCCTGCCGGCCAGCGTACGAAATCTCGTTCTGGGGCGCCTTTCAACAACTATGCGTGATGTCTAGTGCTGTTTAATGGATGGTCGAAGCGATCAGCTGCGGATCTCGCCAGGGGCCCCCTGCCCGGTCGGCAAGGTCGGCGAATGTGGTTCCCGCCAGGATGTTGATGGTCGCGTCTCGGACCTCTTCCCACACGAATCGCAGTGAGCACTCGACACTCATTGGGCACGGCTCAGGATGGCTGCGCGTTGCGCAGCCTATGGGCGCGAGTTGTCCTTGGAAGAGTCGAACGACCCGTTCGAGCGTGATCTCTTTCGACGGCCGGTTGAGCCGGTAGCCGCCGCGTGCGCCACGTTCGGAGCGGACGATTCCGGCGCTTCGCATCGTGGGCATGATCTGTTCGAGCACCGAGTGCGGCACCGCGGTGCGCCGTGCGAGTTCCTCGAGCTTCATTGGTGTTTCGCCGTCTGTCAGGGCGAGGGCAAGGATGGCACGGGTCGCATAGTCAGTTCGCTTCGAGATCCACACGGGCTCCGCCCACTTCCTTGACACGACGGTCGTCTCGGACTTATTGTGGTGAATGCTCTCTGATAAATCCTACAATTTTTGTCAGGAAGATCAAGAGATAGTTGTCGGGGCTTCCCCCGCTCTATCGACGGAGCCGGAGGTCAGACCAACGCCTCTTTCTGCACTTGCCTTCAATGATGTGCCCGCAGAGTTGCATTTCGTGCGAAGCCACTTCACCGTCCCAACGCTCGACCCCGCAAGCTGGAGGTTGGAAGTCAACGGCGCCGTTGAACGTGAGCTCAGCTTTTCGCTCCCGAAGCTGAAGCGGCGCCCGGTCCGCACACAAACGGTTGTGCTCGAGTGCGCTGGCCATCGGCGGAACGAGTTCCATCCGGCAACCCCCGGCTTGCAATGGGGAGTGGGGGCAGTTTCAGAGGCCCACTGGACTGGTGTCTCCCTGAGTGCATTGCTCCAGGAGGTCTCACCGATTAGCGGTGCCTGCGAAGTCGTTTTCGAGGCCGCCGACAGCGGTCTACACCGAAGCTCGACCAACGAGGTCACATTTGCCCGCTCAATCCCACTCGAGCGCGCGCTTGCCGGAGACGTGCTCCTAGCCTGGGGGATGAACGGGCATCCGATACCCGCCCGACACGGGGCCCCCCTCAGGGTGATCGTCCCCGGCAGCTACGGAGTCGCATCGGTCAAATGGCTGCGCCGTATCAGCGTCCTGGAACGGCCATTCACCGGCCCGTTTCAAGTCGACGACTACCACCTGAACGGGAAACCGCTGCCCCGGCTTCGCGTCAATTCGCTAATCGTCGAACCGTCCGAGGGCAGCACTTTGCCGACCGGCGCGACCGAGGTCTCGGGCGTTGCCTGGGGCGGCCCAGACGGCATCGCCGCGGTGGAAGTCCGAGTCTCCGGTGGGCCCTGGCAACAGACAATGCTGATCACCCCCGCTGAACCAAATCGCCTTAGCCGCTGGCGTGCGGCCGTATCGCTTCCGCCCGGAGAGCATCGTCTCGAGGCGCGAGCACGCGACTTCTCAGGGGTCCTTCAACCCGAAAGAGCGACGTGGAACCCGCTCGGCTACGCCAACAACAGCATCCATGCTATTCGTGTCCGAAGCGTTTCCGCTTCCGGCCACTCGCAGCAAGTATCCGAGTCCCGGCCGCACCCGTGAGGCGCTTGCGCACCGACGACTAGCCTTCCGCCGTCGCGACATCTGGATCCGATGCTCTTCAGCCTAGGGGAACGTCAAGTCGCGGTAACGTTAGGTGCGCGCTGGCCAGAGGGCCGGGGTAGGCCTCGCTGATACGAAAGGTCGGCGGGCCCCGTGGAAGGAAGCTCGCGACGCCCGCCTACTTCCACCTAGCCTGTACCAAGAGGAGCGAGGCGGCGAGTGCCGGGCCGACCTGCCGAGTGCCTGGTCCGGCTGCCGCGCGCGGCGTACGCGACTCGTCGCCTTACCGTGCGCATGTGCCCTGGGCTTCGCGGTCGTGCCACAGACCGCACCAGTGGGAGGAGAGCCGCGCAGAGGCGGCTCTCCCGAGATCGTAGCCCGGCGCCAGCGAATCGCCGCCTTCGATACATGCACATGTGCGCCTGGGCTTCCCCCGGTCGTGCGACTGACCCCGGCGAGATGCCATCCCTCAAGCGAAGGGACATCACCTGCCGATGCTCTACAGGTCAGGGGTCGGAGTCTCCTCGGGCGCTCAACGTTACCCGCATGGCTCCGCGAGGGTCAGGATTCCCCGTTGGCCTCCTGCCCGCGCGCTGCCGGCGACGCCCGGGCTTCGCCCCCTACTCGTCGTCTGGGTCGTCGTCGGCGGCTCGCACTGGCGATCTCGCGCGTTCTGAGCGGCTCCGGCGGAGAACCGCTAGCTAGCCGGTGCCTAATCGGTGGTGCGGTGCAGCTCCGCGTCGAGTGACGGGTTCGACAACTCGCCGAACCTCAGTCCGGACCATGCCTCAACGAACCGCCTGTGCGACGACCGACATGGCAAGGGTCAGGATCGTCACGGCCGCGAAGATCAGCCCAAGTTGGACGACGCGCCCCGCTGCGAGCACGCTCAGTGTTCGCATGAACGACTCGTCTGGGAGCACGGGAGTTTCGCCGGATCTAACCTCCGGCACCACTTCCGGAACACACTGTGGGCGCTTCGGCCAGGTCTGAGGGCCGAGTCGCCCGATCGCTTGCGCTCGCAGCGCGGGCGGAAGGACGAGCACGCTCTCCGGCGAGAGGGGCTCGTCCAAAGCGAGCTGATCGATGTTCGTCGAGAAGGGATCCTTAGACACCTGGCGTTCCCGGCACTGTGCGCAATTCCAAGTCAAGTCATCGGCTGCGTCAGCGAAGAGCCTGAGAGGTGGTCGGAGATGAGAAGCGTGGCGAAACTCCGGGCTGCCCTCAGTAACCAAGATCTCTTGGGGGAGCGTTGAGCGTTCGTGTGCTAGCCACACCCCCCCCCCAATCGCCCATCGCCCCGCCCGTATCACAGT
>DASQCL010000012.1:0-13833 GCA_035634715.1 Solirubrobacterales bacterium | reverse complement strand
GCCCACAAGGGCGGCGGCAAGAAGAAAAACGGCGGCAAGTAGGGCAACGCCCGCGACTTAGGGCGACCACGTCACCGGCGGGGAGTACGGAACAGCCCCGCCTGAAGCAGCCGCCGGCATCCTCCCACGGGTCGGGGACCTTCCTCCCCTCAGAGTGGATACCTCCACGTTGTGCCGACAAGCAAGCAATGTCGGTACGAAGCGGAGTCTCGCGCCCGCACGCCTCAGGCTCAGCTTGCGCTACGCCGGCCTGATGGGGATGCCCGCCTTGCGCAGGTGGTTCTTCGCCTGGCGGACCGTGTAGGTGCCGTAGTGGAAGATCGACGCGCATAGCACCGCGTCGGCTCTGCCCTCCAGGATCCCCTCGGACAGGTGCTCGAGTACGCCCGCGCCGCCCGACGCGATCACCGGCACGGTCACCGCGTCCGCGACTGCGCGGGTGAGCTCGAGGTCGTAGCCGTCGGCCGTGCCGTCACGGTCCATGCTCGTGAGCAGGATCTCCCCCGCTCCGCGCTCAGTCGCCTCCCGCGCCCACGCCACCGCCTCACGGCCCTCTGCCGGGTGGCGCCCGCCGTGCGTGAACACGTCCCACACAAATCCCGCCGCCTCCTCCGCTTCCAGGGAGCCCGGAGGGCGACCGGTCATCCGGGCTTGACCGGATGCGGGGGTGGCGGGGTTTCGGCGCTTCGCGTCGATCGCAACCACGACGCATTGCGAGCCGAACACCTCCGCCAGCTCGCCGATCAGTTCCGGGCGTTCGAGCGCGGCCGAGTTGATCGAGACCTTGTCGGCGCCCGCGTCGAGGACAGCCTGCGCATCGGCCACCGAGCGGATGCCGCCGCCGATGACGAACGGGATGAACACGTTGTCCGCCGTGCGGCGGGCCAGCTCGACGATCGTCTCGCGGCGCTCGTGGGACGCGGTGATGTCCAGGAAGATCACCTCGTCGGCGCCCTCACTGTCGTAGCGGGCCGCCAGCTCGACGGGGTCGCCCGCATCGCGCAGGCCGACGAAGTTCGTGCCCTTGACCACCCGCCCGGCATCGACGTCCAGGCACGGGATGACGCGCTTCAGCGCCATGGCTATCCGGTGACGGCCTTCTTGACCAGCGACCAGAGCTCGTTGCGCTCGCTCTCAGTGAGGTTCGAGCGCCGACCCTTGGACTTGCGCACGAGGTAGCCGATGTTCTCCCGCTCGTATGGCTCGAGTTTGTCCCAGGCTCGCTTCCCGTGGCCGTAGACCATGCGCGCGGTCTCGTAGAGGGCGAGCCAGCGCACGTTCTTGGCGCGCGCCAGAAGCTTGGTTGTCGTTCCCACTCCGAAGAAGTTAGCCGCCGAGAGCTGCCTGGCCCTCCGCGACGGTGAAGCGTCCCTCGTACAGCGCCCGCCCGACGATCACTCCCTCCAGGCTCTCGAGCGCGGTTCCTCGCAACTCGCGCAGATCGTCGAGCGAGCCGACGCCGCCCGAGTAGATCAGCGCCACACCGGCATCGGCGGCCGCATGCGCAACCGCCTGCAGCTGCTCCATCCCCGGCCCGGCGAGCGTTCCGTCCACCTCCACGGGCGTGAAGACGAACCTGCGAACCCCCCTCGCGGCCAGCTCTGAAACGGACTCGGCGGCGCCGGCGTGCGTCTCACGCTCCCATCCCTCGACGGCGACCTGGCCACGGCGCGCGTCCACGCCGACGACTATCCGCTCGCCGTGGTCGGCCGCGAGCGCCTCCACGAGCTCCGGCTCGGCAAGCGCGGCGGTCCCGAGGACGACGCGATCGGCACCCGCCTCCAGTGCCGATGTCACCGCGTCCGGGTCGCGAAGGCCGCCGCCGAGCTGCAGCGGCACCTCCGCCTCCGCGGCGATCCGCCTCACGTGCTCGAGGTTCTGCGGCCGGCCCGAGCGCGCCCCGTCCAGGTCCACGACGTGGAGGGCGCGCGCCCCCTGTCCGAGCCAGCGACGCGCGGCCTCGAGCGGATCGTCGTCGTACACGGTCTCGTCGGCATAGTCGCCGCGAGTCAGGCGAACGGCGTGGCCGTCGCGGATGTCGATCGCGGGATAGAGGATCACGCCGGAACCGACGCGCAGATCTCGGCGAAGTTGCCCAGGATCCGCAGGCCGGCGGCGCTGGACTTCTCGGGGTGGAACTGCACGCCGTAGAGCGGCGGGCGAGCCACCGCGCAGGCGAACCGCTCCCCCCACTCGGCCGTTCCCAGGACGTCGCCCCGATCGGAGGGCCTCACCGCGAAGGAGTGCACGAAGTAAAAGGGGGTCCCGGTCTCCAGGCCGGTGACCAGCTCCGACTCACCCTCCCATCGCACGGGCTCCCAACCCATGTGCGGGACCTTGAGCCCGGGTGCCTCGAGGCCCGTGACCGCGCCCGGCAGCACTCCGATCCCCGCTGCGCCGCCGTGCTCCGTCGAACTCTCGAACAGGAGCTGAAGGCCAAGGCAGATGCCCAGCACGGGCACGCCGGCCTCGATCCGGTCGGCGACCAGCGCGTCGAGCCCGGCCTCGCGCACACTCCTCATCGCGCGCGGGAATGCCCCCACGCCCGGGAGGATCATCCCGGCGGCCTCGCCCGCGGCCTCCGGGTCGCCGGTGATGAAGCCCTCGGAGCCGACGCGCTCGAGGGCCTTCTGCACCGACCGCAGGTTTCCCATCCCGTAGTCGAGAACGGCGATTCGCGTCAGGTCAGCGTCCCCTTCGTACTCGGCACGCCGGGCTCGTCCGGGTCGATCGACACCGCGTCGCGAAGCGCGCGGGCAAACGCCTTGAAGCACGCCTCCACCATGTGGTGCGCGTTGGCTCCGTAGCTGTTCCCGACGTGCAGCGTGAGCTTCGCGTTGGTGGCGACGGCTCGGAAGAACTCCTCGGTCAGCTCGGTCTCGAAGCCTGCGATCGAGGTGAGCGGAAGCTCGGATCGGAACAGGCACAGCGGCCGGCCCGAGACGTCCACGGCGCAGACGCCGAGCGCCTCGTCCATCGGGATCGCGGCATAGCCGAAGCGGCGGATCCCGGCGCGGTCCCCGAGGGCCTCGTCAAGAGCCAGGCCGAGGGCGATGCCGACGTCCTCGACCGTGTGGTGGGCGCCGGTCTCCAGGTCGCCCTTCGCGCTCACCCGCAGCCCAAGCCGGCCGTGGCGGCCGACGGTCTCGAGCATGTGGTCGAAGAACCCCACGCCGGTCGAGGCGTCCACGTCGCCGCCGTCGAGGTCGACGGCGAGCGAGATCTCCGTCTCGCCGGTCTTGCGGTCGATGTCAGCTTTGCGGGGCATGGCTCAAAGTCCCGATGTGCGCTGGTGAGGGGCCTTAGCCCCGAAACCGGCTGGTGCCGTGCGGTTGGTTGCGATTGTGGCCGATTAGTCGCCTGCGCGAGCCGCAGCGGACTCCGCGTGCACGGGAAAGCCCTCCACGCGGGCGAGCGCGTCCACGTAGGGAGCGAGCGCCGCGGCCGCGGCGCTCGGCAGGCTGACGATCGAGCTGCGCCGCTGGAAGCTCCCCGGACCGAGCGGGCCGCCGAAGCGGGCCGCGCCGCCTGTCGGCAGCACATGGTTGGAGCCCGCGACGTAGTCGCCGAAGGCGGCGGCACCTCCCCTTCCGAGAAACACGCAGCCGGCGATGCGCCCCCTGGCGGCGAGCTCGTCCGCACCCTCGAACATGAGCTCGAGGTGCTCCGGCGCGATCGCGTCGGCAAGCGTCAACGTCGCCTCGATCCCGGTCGTCCCCACGAGGGCCAGCGGAGCCTGCTGCACGCTCGGCCGCTCCTCCGCGAGCTCATCGACCACCTGCTCGAGGTGGTCGAGCAGCGCCACGTCGGGCGACGCGACGACGAGGAGGCCGTCCGCGCTGTGCTCGGCCTGAGCGCAGAGGTCGAGGGCGATCCACTCCGGCCGCGCCGTTCCGTCCGCGACGACCATGAGCTCGCTCGGGCCAGCCACGCCGTCGATCCCGACGGCGCCGGAGACGAGGCGCTTGGCCTCGGCGACGTAGCGGTTGCCGGGTCCCGCGATCAGATCGACGCGGTCGATGCTTTCCGTGCCGTAGGCGAGCGCCGCGATCGCCTGGGCGCCACCGATCGCGTACACCTCGTCGACGCCCGCTGCTGCGCACGCCGCCAGCACCTGCGCGCTGGGGCGACCGCGCGCGCCCGCCGGGCTCGCGACCGCGACGCGGCTCACCCCCGCGACGCGCGCCGGGATGCAGCACATCAAGACCGAGGACGGGTACGCCGCCCTGCCCCCCGGCGCATAGATGCCGGCCGCCGCCACCGCGTCGGCGCGAACCTCCACCCGCTGCCCCTCCGGCAGGTCGACCGTCGCCGGGCGGTCGCGGGTCTCGAGCTCCGCACGCGCGACCGCGGCGATGTTCTTCGCCGCGAGCCGGAGCGCCTCGCGAACGTCGGAGTCCAGCAGCCCGGGGGCCGCCGCGATCGCGTCCGGGTCCACCCGCCACGACTCCGGCGCCTCCTCGCCAAGGCGCTCCGCGATCTCGCGGAGGGCCTCGTTGCCCCGGTCGCGGACGGATCCCACGATCTCCGCGACGGTCTCTGCGACCTCCTCCTGCGGTGACGCGAGCTTCCGCAATCGGGCGGCGAACGCCGGCGCGTCCGTCCCGTTCCAGTCGATTCGCTCGATCTTCATCCAGTCGCCTCCCGCATCCGGTCTGCCAGCCGATCCACCTCGGCGGCGCGGAGCTTGTGGGCGACGCGGTTGGCAACGAGCCGCGCCGTGCAAGTGGTGATCTCCTCGCGCACCTCGAGGTCATTCTCGGCGAGCGTCCGCCCCGTGTCCACCAGGTCCACGATCCCATCGGCGAGGCCCACCAGGGGCGCGAGCTCGACGGAGCCCTTGACCTCGATCACCTCGGCCCGCCTCCCCGCCTCCTGAAACCACCGCTCGGCGGCTCGCGGGTACTTGGTGGCGATGCGCATCGCCCCGAGGCGTCGCTCGGCCTCGTCGAGGGCGTCGTCTCCCCGGCGCGCCGCCAGCACCAGCCGGCAGGCGCCATAGCGGAGGTCGAGCAGCTCGTAGACAGCCCGGTCGCGCTGCTCGAGCAGGACGTCCTTGCCGGTGATGCCGACGTCGGCGGCGCCGGCCTCGACGTAGGTCGGCACGTCGGACGGCCGCATCGTGACCAGCATGAGCCCGTCGGCCTCGAACACGAGCGAGCGCGAGTCCGACCGCAGGCTGGTCGTGTCCACCCCGATCCGATCGAGGAGGTCGAGGGTTCCGTCGAAGAGCGCGCCGCGCGGAAGCGCGACCTTCAGCCCGCCGTCGCCCCGCGCGCGGCTCGCGGAGACCTCACCGAGCCTCACAACCCCTCCTCGCGCGCGCCGGCGGTCGTCAGCCGCTCCTCCTCGGCCTGGGCGACGTGCACCCGCTCCAGGTAGAGCGCGAACCCGGCCGCCGGGAGCGGGCGCCCGAACCGGCCCATGAGCTCGTCGTAGCGACCGCCGCCCCCCAGGACGTGGCCGAGCGCCGGGTCGTAAACCTCGAGGATCGCCCCCGTGTAGTAGCCGAGGTCGCGAAGCAGCCCGAGGTCAAGGTTGATGCGGGGGCCGACCCCGCGGGCCTCAGCAGCGCGGAACGTCGCCGAGAGCCGCTCCGTCGCGCGCTCGACGGCCGCGCCGCCGAGGTGCCGAGCCTCCTCCAGCACCTCGGAGCCGCCGCGCAGGTTCGGGAGGCGCAGCAGCGTCTCTCGCGCGGCGGAATCGAGCCCCAGCGCGGCGACCTCGTCCTCGAGGCCGACGAGGTCATGCGCGGCGAGGAGCTCCAGGATGCGATCGCGCGGCTCCTCGGGCACCGCGAGCTCGGCCAGGAGCTGCCGGTAGAGATCGGCGTCGCCGAGCCCGATCACCGCCCTGGTGAGCCCGACCGCATCGAGCGCCGCGCTCAGCACCTCGATCACCTCGGCGGTCCCGTCCGGAGCGTCGGCGCCAACCAGCTCGACCCCTGCCTGGGCGAACTCGCGCATCTGCCCCCGCTGGGGGCGCACCGCGCGGTACGCGTTTGCGAAGTAGGAGAGCCGGAACGGCGGCTCGGTGCCCGCGAGGCGCGTCGCGACGACGCGAGCGATCGGGATCGTCATGTCCGTGCGCATCGCGAGCAACGCGCCGTCTGCGTCGAAGAACCGGTAGGCGCTCAGCGCGCCGCGCTCGTCGCCGCGGGCGAGCACCTCGTCGTACTCGATCGTCGGCGTGGCGACCTCGCCGTAGCCGAAGCGCTCGAACACGGCCGCGAGCGCTCCCTGCATGCGGCGCAGCTCCCGCAGCTCGGCGGGCAGGACGTCCCTCGTCCCGGGGGGAATCCGGTGGATCATCGGCGCCACCTTACCCAGGGGCCAGCGGAAGGCTCGTGTCGTGCGCGCGGGCTACGCGGGGACCGGCTCGGCGCCGACGCGCTCGATCCGCGCGCCCAGGTCCCTGAGCCGCAGGTCGATGCGCTCGTACCCGCGGTCGATCTGGATGATGTTGCCGATCTCCGACGTCCCCTCGGCGGCCAGCGCCGCGATGAGGATCGCCATCCCTGCCCGGATGTCCGGGCTGTCCACCCGTTCACCGTGAAGACGGCTCGGACCGTAGACGATCGCCCTATGGGGATCGCACAGGATGATCCGAGCGCCCATCGCGACCAGCTTGTCCACGAAGAACAGCCGGTTCTCGAACATCTTCTCGAAGATCAGGATCTGGCCCTCGGCCTGGGTTGCGAGAGCGAGCGCGATCGAGGTCAGGTCCGCCGGGAACGCGGGCCAGGGCCCGTCCTCGATCTTCGGGGTCGCGTCGCCGACGTCCGCCCTCACCTGAAGCACCTGCTCGGGCGGGACGAGCACGTCGTTGTCCTCGATGTGGGACGTGAGGCCGAGCCGCTGGAACTGGCGGCGGATCATCATCAGGTCATTCGGGTCCGCCTCGCGGATCCGCAGCTCGCCGCGCGTCGCCGCCGCGAGGGCCATGAAGCTCGCGACCTCGATGTGGTCGGCGCAGATGCGGTGCTCGGCGCCGCCGAGCTTGTCGCGGCCATGCACCGTCATCACGTTGGAGCCGACCCCGTCGATGTTCGCCCCCATCCTGATCAACAGCCGGGCCAGGTCCTGAACGTGCGGCTCGCAGGCGGCGTTGCCGATCGTCGTGGGCCCCGGGGTCAGCGCGGCCGCCATCAGGGCGTTCTCCGTCGCCATCACGGACGGCTCGTCCATGAAGATCCCGCACGGCTTGAGCCCGCCGTTCGGCGCGGCAAGCTCGATCCAACGGTCGCCGTCCACCTTTGCGCCCATGTCGGCGAACGCGTCGAGGTGCGGGTCCAGGCGCCGCCGGCCGATGAAGTCGCCGCCGGGCGGCGGCATGCGGACCTCGCCGAAGCGCGCCAGCAGCGGGCCGGCGAGCAGGAACGACGCGCGGATGCGCGCCGCGAGGGCCTCGTCGACGCTCGTGCCGGAGACAGCGTCGGCCTGCAGGCGAAGCTCGTTCTGGCCGCTCCAGTTCACCTTCACGCCAAGGCCCTCGAGCAGCGCGACCTGGCTCTCCGTGTCGCGGATGCGCGGGACGTTGGTGAGGACGACCTCCTCCTCCGTGAGCAGGCAGGCCGCGAGGATCGGGAGCGCCGCGTTCTTGTTGCCCGCAGCGGTGATTTCCCCCGAGAGCGGCGTTCCACCCTGGATGACGAACTTCTCCATCGGTCCGGCGGCTAGGGTAACAACGGCCTATGGCCGACCCGACACGCGACGATGCCTGGGCCCTCGTGTGCGAATGGATCGAGTCCGACTCGCTCCGAAAGCACGTCCTCGGGGTCGAGGCGGCCATGTGCGCGTACGCCCGGCGAGACGCCGAGGACGAGGAGAAGTGGGCGATCACCGGCCTCGTGCACGACCTGGACTACGAGCGGTATCCGGACCTCGACACCGGCCATCCGCGCTACGCATTGGCGGAGCTCGAGGAGCGCGGCTACCCGCAGGACGTCATCGACGCGGTCGCCGGCCACGCCGACTTCATGGGCGTGCCGCGGGAGACCCGGCTCGCGAAGACCCTCTACGGGGTCGACGAGCTGTCCGGCTTCGTGGTCGCCTGCGCGCTCGTTCGCCCCACCGGCATCGAGGGGATGAAGCCGAAGTCCGTCCGCAAGAAGCTCAAGCAGCCCTCGTTCGCCGCCAAGGTCGACCGCGGCCAGATTCAGCAGGCGATCGAGGAGCTCGACGTCGATGAAACGGAGCACATCCAGCTCGTCATCGACGCCCTGGCGGAGAACGCGTCCGAGCTCGGGCTCGAGCCGAAGCCGCAGGACTAAATCTTTTCTGAAGACCGCGACGGACCGTTTCGGCGTGATAGACCTCGCCCGCTACAAGGGGCTAGGAAGGAGTTTTGATGCGCGTCAATCGGGTGTTGGTTGCAGGGTCGATGATGGTGTTCGCGATCACTGCGACGGTTCTCCTGGGAGGCTCGGCCGCAGCGCGCTCGAAGAGGGCGCTGCCTCAGAGCTCCCCCAGCTGGGCGCGGGCGGGCAACCTGGAGCGCCATGCCACCGGAAAGGTGAGCTTCGCGCTCGTCCTCCCGTGGCGCCACGCCGGGGAGCTGCAGCGGTTCGACAATGCCGTGGCAGACCCGTCGACCTCGCAGTACGGGCACTACCTGTCGCCATCGGCATTCCGCGCCCGCTTTGCCCCCACCTCGGGTGACGTGAAGACCACCATGCGCTGGCTCCGCACCCACGGCTTCAGGGTCACCGGGAGCTCCAAGAGCGGCATCCTGGTCAACGCCTCCGGGACCGTCCGCAAGGCCGAGCGCGCGTTCAGCACCCAACTCAACGTCTATCGCCACAACGGCGAGGATCTGCGCGCGCCCGCGGAGCAGGTATCGCTCCCGGCGGGCCTCGCCTCCACCGCGAGCGGCGTCATCGGCTTGGACCAGACGATGGCCCACCCGGCGGCGCCTCCGCCCCCCGCATTCGTGAACGCCCCGCCGTGCTCCCAGAACTGGGGCGAGAAGATCGCCTACAGCAAGCCGACCGCGTACGGCCAGACGCAGCCGTATGCCACCTGCGGATACAAGCCGGCCCAGCTGCGGGGCGCCTATGGCCTCACCCGCCCGGCCGTCAGCAAGGACGACGGCTCGGGCGAGAAGGTCGCGATCCTCGACGCGTTCGCCGCGCCGACGATGAACGCCGACGTGCAGGAGTACAGCAAGCGCCACGGTCTTCCCCCGGCGAAGTTCTCGCAGAAGGTCTTCCACGGCTGCCAGGTCGGCTGCGACATCGGGGACCAGCAGGGTTGGTACGGCGAGGAGACGCTCGACGTCGAGGCCGTGCACACGATGGCCCCCGGCGCACACATCAAGTACATCGGCGCCGCGGACCCCGGTCCCGGGCTTGACAACGCGCTCGCCTACGCGGTCGACCACAGGATCGCCCCAATCGCGACCAACTCGTACGGCTTCGCGGGCGAGGACATCCCCAGGGGATTGATCCAGCTCGAGCAGCAGATCTTCAAGCAGGCGATCAGCGAGGGGATCGGGCTCTACTTCTCGTCGGGCGACAACGGCGACGAGCAGGCGACGCTCGGGCACACGTCGGCGGATTTCCCCGCCTCCAGCCCGGATGTCACGGCGGTCGGAGGCACGACGCTGGGCGTCGGGCCCTCCAACAACTACCGGTTCGAGGTGGGCTGGGGCACGATGATCACCGGCCAGGCCGGCAACACCTGGAGCCCGCAGCCACCCGGCGACTTCCTCTACGGCTCCGGCGGCGGCACCAGCAGGCTCTTCGGTGAGCCCGGCTACCAGCGCAAGGTCGTGCCCGCCCGGCTCGCGGGCCGGTACGGGGGCGTGGGCCGCGTCGTCCCGGACATCTCGATGGACGGCGACCCGAACTCCGGGATGCTGGTCGGCGAGACGCAGACGTTCCCGGACGGCTCGGTCAAGTACGGCGAGTACCGGATCGGCGGCACCAGCCTGTCCTCCCCGCTGTTCGCGGGATACATGGCGGTCGCCGACCAGCGTGCCGGCTTCCACCACGGGTTCGTCAACCCGACGCTGTACGGGCTGAGCGACAGCAATGCCATTCGCGACGTCAGGCCGTCGCCTACCCAGATCGCGGTCGTGCGGAACGACTTCAACAACGGAGTCGACAAGAGCAGCGGGGTCTCGACCACGCTCCGAAGCGCCGACCTGGACGGGACGCTCAAGACGACCGCGGGCTACGACGACGTCACGGGCCTCGGGACTCCCGGTGCCTCGCGACTGCTGAAGGCGCTCGGCAAGTAGCTCCGAGTCGGCGGCCGCCGCGCGCTACTGCCAGCGGCCGCCGGCCTTCGCCCACTCGAGCAGGTGGTCGACCGAGCAGAAGTCGTCCGGGATGCGGTTCTCGCCTCGATGCCGGACGAGGAGCACGTGCACGTCGCCCAGCTCGCGGCCGCAGTGCGCGCAGGTGCGGGGCTCGCTCTCGGTGCCGGGCGGCTCGTCGAGCGCACCCGGCTCCCAGTGCGGGCCCTGGATCGCCCACGGGATCACATGCTCGAGGCGGCAGAAGGTGGCGCGGCGGTCGCCGGCCGGCTCGTACAGGCGAAAGCCGTCGTCGTCCTCGACGCCGGCCCCGCACCAGGTGCAACTCTCGGCGGCCATCCCCCTAAGTAATACCCTCGCGCGGCGATGGCGGCGGTCGAGATAGTCGCGCTCGAGGGTGACCAGACCGGTCAGGAGCTGCTGGAGCAGGCTCTCCGCGTTCTCGATTCCGGCGTGCTCGGCCTTGCCGTCGAGATCACGCGCTTCGACCTGTCGCTGAAAAACCGGCGCCGGACCGAGAACGCCGTCTGCCGGGAGGCGGCGGCCGCAATGCGCTCGGCAGGGCTCGGGCTGAAGGCGGCGACGATCACGCCGGAGGGCGCGGACGACGTCGGCAGCCCCAACCGCATCCTGCGCGAGGCGATCGACGGCAAGGTGATCATGCGGACCGGGCGCCGGATCCCGGGCGTCACTCCGGTGGGCGGAGTCCACCACCCGATCGCGGTCTGCCGGATGGCGGTGGGCGACGCCTACGGCGCGGAGCAGTGGCGGGAGGAGGTCGATGGCGATGAGCTCGCGCACCGCACCGAGACGATCAGGCGATCCAACTGCGCCGCCGTCGCCGAGTACGCGTTCCGGGCGGCGGCCGAGCTCGGTGGCCGTGTCTACGGCGGGCCAAAGTGGACGGTCAGTCCCGTGTACGAGGGGATGCTGAAGGAGGAGATGGATGCTGCCGCGGAGCGACACCCGGACATCGCCTATGAGCCGGTGCTCATCGACGCGACGCTCGCCGGCCTCGTGAGCGGCGCCGCGAACGAGCCGCTCGTGATCCCGTGCCTGAACCGGGACGGCGACCTGCTGTCGGACCTGGTGCTACCGCTCTTCGGGTCGATCGCCGGCGCCGAGTCGGTGCTCCTCGCGCTCGACGACGAGCTGCGCACGACGGTGGCGATGGCGGAGGCGCCCCACGGGACTGCACCCGCGCTCGAGGGCAAGGACCTGGCCAACCCGATGGGGATGATCCTCGCCGCGGCCGCACTCCTCCACCACGCGGGTGAGGCTGGAGCCGAGGAGGCGCAGCGGTGCTCGCGGGCCGTCTACCAGGCGGTGTTCGGGGCGACCGCGGCGGGAGTGCGCACGCCGGACCTCGGCGGGCACGCCGGGACGACCGAGTTCACCGACGAGGTGATTCGGCGGATTCGCCTGGCGCTCGGGACCTGAGTCACCGGGTCGTCAGACCGAGCTGCCGGGGGCAGGCGGCGCGCCGCCCCCGGCGCCGACCCGCCGCCACTGGACGATCTTGCCGTCGCGGATCACGAACGAGGTCTTGGCGACCCCTCCCACGCCGGGGCCGCATACCCCTGGTCCGGGGCGCTCCGTGAGCCTGAACGTGGCGGTGGTGAACTCCCCGGCGGAGTCGGCGCGGACGAGGCGCGCGCCGCAGGGCAGCGACTCGTTGAAGCGGCGAGCGTCGTCGAGGGTGCGTATATGAGTCAGGATCGGCCCGTTCTCGGCGGTGCTCGGGATCGCGAAGTACTTCGACGCTGCGTCGACGTTGCCCTGGCGGAGCGCCGTGACCCAGCCGTCGATGACCGTCACGTCGGCGGGGTTGGCGTTGCCGGCGACGCTGGAGGTGGTGCTCGTGGAGCTGCTGCCGCCGCAGGCGGAGAGGGCGAATAGGGAGAGGACCAGGAGGGCGCCGGCGGCTCGCGCGCGCATGAGGTCCAGTATGGCCACCTGCCGGCCTCGGCCAACGCGCATCGACTGTGGAGTTGACCACCCATACGGTGGTCAATCCTTCGGTCGATCTCAGACCACCGCCGTACGCAGCCCTCGCTCGTCGAGCCAGGCGGCGTGCTGGCGCCCCATCTCATCCACCGGGTCGTCCCCCTCGATCAGCTCGCCGAGCAGCGCCCCCCAGTCGGCTTCCGCGCGAAGCGTCGTCGCGACCTGGAACAAAAGGCCCTCCATCCGCCGGAGCAAGAGCGCCTCGGGCGGGAGGGTCATCTGGCGCATCTGCTGCATGAGCTCGGCGTTCCGCTGCTCGCGGAGCGCCGCGCTGCCGCGCCACGCATCCTCGGGGTTGAAGCGATGAGGGCCGTCGGTCCGCAGCCACCAGGACACGGCCCGCATGTGTTCGAGCAGGAGCGAGCCGTTCCAATCGGTGTCGTCCCCCAGGTACCCCAGACCGCGCAGCGTCTCCACGAGCGCGTCCTCGTCGCCCTCGCGGATCGCGGCGAAGATCGCGGCCTCCCGCCGCAGGTAGCCGTGGGGCAGCTTCCGGAGCATGCCGAAGTCGATGAACGCCACGCGCCCGTCGTCGCACAGCAGGTAGTTCCCGGGGTGCGGATCGCCGAGCGCGAAGTCGAGCTCGCGTGCGGTCCCGTAGAAGAAGCGGTAGACGATCTCGGCGTAGCGGTCGCGGATCTCATCGGGCTCCTCGCCGACCGCGGCGAAGTCGATGCCGTCGACCCACTCGCTCACGAGAACCCGCCGGCGGCTGAGCTGCGTGTCGACCGCCGGGACGGTGATGAACGGATGCCCGCGCCA
Organism: Solirubrobacterales bacterium; assembly: GCA_035634715.1. GTDB lineage: Bacteria > Actinomycetota > Thermoleophilia > Solirubrobacterales > 70-9 > AC-56. The sequence goes on along the minus strand of DASQCL010000012.1, from coordinate 804 downwards.
GAACCGGGCCACGGTCCGGTGGCTCGACGCCTCGAGCTCGTAGTCGCATTCGGCCGAGACCCGTTCGCTCAGCTCGGCGAGCACCGGCTTGACGTCGAGCCCCGGCATCAGCCGGCGCATCAGCGGCGCGAGCATGCGCACGTTTCGCATGTCCGACTCCACCGCCTCGCCGATTCCGGGGTACTGCACCTTCACGGCGACTTCCTTCCCGTCGAGGGTGCGCCCGCGATAGACCTGGCCGATGCTTGCCGCGGCCGCGGGCTCCGGGTCGATCGAGTCGAGGACGCGCTCGGGATCGTCGTCCCACTCGCGGGCGAGGACCTTCCGCATCTCCTTCCAGCTCACCGCCGGGACGTCGTCGCGAAGCGACGCCAGGCGCTGCTGGACGTGCGCCGCCTGGTCGGCGTCGAGCCCGGGGAACTCGACCGTTGACAGCACCTGGCCTGCCTTCATCGCGGCGCCGCGCATCGTCGCGAGCTGATCGACCAGCGAGTCGAACGTCGCCACGAACCGATCGCCGCGGCGTCGCCGCTGATCCTCCTCGCTACCGCGCCCGTCGACGCGGTCGCCGGCCCAGCGGGCGGCACCGCCTGCGGCGACCCGCCCGAGGCGCAGCGTGCGCGCGGCGCGGCTGCGGGTCGGGCCCCTCTGTTCACGTTCCGCCATGTTTGTCGGTGAGGAGCTTTAGCTCCGAAACTGGCTGGTGCCGTTCATTGGTTCCAAGTCTGCCAGGGGTTTGCTTTCCGCCGCCCGATGTACGAACATGTGTTCGTATGTCTCGAAACGGCACCGAAACCGTCATCG
>DASQCL010000011.1:0-2722 GCA_035634715.1 Solirubrobacterales bacterium | reverse complement strand
CGGTCAGCAGCACCGCCCCGCCGGCGACCGCGGCAAGCGATGAGCTGGGCCCGGTCGAGATCTGCTGCGAGGTGCCGAACAGGGCGTACAGGATCGCGCCCGCCGCCGCGGCGTAGAGGCCGTTCTGGAGCGGCACGCCGGCGATGCCCGCGTACCCCAGGTTCTTGGGCACGATCAGCGCGGTCACCGCGATCCCCGCGGCAACGTCGCCGCGCAGGAAGGCGCGGTCGTAGCGGGGCAGCCAGGTGACGATGGGGAGCCAGCGGCTGAGCCCGCGGCGCTGGTTCTCTGGTGTCGTCACGGCCGCATCCTCTCACGCGACGCGGGCTAGGAGATGCGGCGTGCGAGCTGGGTGCGTGACTTCACGTCGAGCTTGCGGAACGCCTTGCGCAGGTGGTACTCGACGGTGCTCTGGGTGATGAACAGCCGGGCGGCGATCTCGCGGTTCGTGGTTCCGCTCGCGGCAAGGCGCGCGATCTGCTCCTCCTGTGGGGTCAGCTGACCGAGGGTATCCACCGTCCGCTTGCGGGCACGTTCGCCGGTGGCCAGCAGCTCCCGTTCGGCCCGGCCCGCGAATGCTTCGGTGCCCATGCCGCTGAACATCTCAAGGGCGGTGCGCAGATGCTCTCGGGCGTCGAGGCGTCGGCGTTCGCGTCGCAGCCACTCCCCGAACAGCAGGTGGGTGCGGGCGAGCTCGAACCGCACACGGGTACGGGCGAGGTGCGTGATCGATTCGCTGTACCAGCTCTCGGCGGTCTCGTCCTCACTCAGCAACGCGCGCACGCGCGCCTCGATTCCGGATGCCCACTCTGACGTGAGCACGCCGGTGCGCTCGGAGAGCCAATCCAGCACGGACTCGAGCAGCGCTCGGTCAGCGGTGCGCGATGCGGCCTCGGCCAGCTCGGGCAGCAGCAGCGAGCCGTATCCGACCGGGTCCGGCCGAAACGCTTCCCAGGCGGCATCGCGCGCTGCGTCGTGACGGCCGAGTCCGTTGGAGAGCACGGATCTCGCGTAGTTGTGGGATGTCCATCGCCGGGCGGCCGCCTCCTCCGAGGTGGCCTCGATCAGCCGGGACGCTTCCGGCTCGCGGCCGCGCCAGGCGGCGAGGATCATGGGGGCGTTCACCAGCGCCGGGTTTCCGGTGGCCTCCGCGATCGAGCGGCTCTCGTCGATCATGAGGGTGGCCGCCGTCAGGTCGCCGGCGAGCATGTGGCTCCTGGCCAGGAAGCTGAGCGCGAACTGCAGGTGCACCAGCGCTCCGGCGTCGCGGGCGTCCTGCACCTGGCGTTCGGCGAGGCGATGCAGGGCCTCGTCATCCCACAGCTCGAGGGCGACGATGTTGCCGTTGCGGCTGGTGGAGACCGAAAGTCCCCGGCTGACATCCTCGTCGGAGTCATCCATCGCCAGCAGGAGCTCGAGCGACCGAACGAGGGTCGGTGCCGCGGCCGTGTACCCCTCGGTCAGGCGGATCGCGAACCCCTCGAGCAGCACGTCCATCGTCCGGGGTCGGGCGGTGCCGGTTGGCGCCGCCCGCGCGGCCTCGGCGACCGCCTGCGCGCCGCCGACGACCTCAACGTCGCTTGACATGGCGCCGGCGAGCGCCTCGAGGTACGTCTCGCGGGCTCGTTCGGGGTCGAGTGGCTCGAGGCGTCTCGCCGCACTCAGAAACAGGCGACCGGCGTCGCCGCCGCGACGCTGCTCAAGGGCGATCCGGCCCCGCAGGAGGTCGGCACGGGCCCGCCCCAACTCATCGAGCAGCCCGTCCTCGACGCCCGCCAAAAGCCCGAGCGCAGCCTCCAGAGCGCCGGCATCGCGCTTGGCGCCGGCGGCCGCGAGCAGGCGCTGCGCACGCGGCGCGGGGTCGGGTGTGAGCGCGGCCGCCCGCTCGAGGAACGCGGCGACGGCTGCCAACCCGCCCCGTGCCTGCGCCCGCCCGGCCGAACGCTCGAGCTCTTCGGCGAGCTCCTCGTCGGGCATCGATGCCGCCTGCGCCAGGTGCCAGGCACGTCGATCCGGATCGATCTTCGGATCGGTCGCGTCAGCCAGAGCGCGGTGGGCGGCGCGGCGCTCCCCCGGTTCGGCTGCCCGATAGATGGCCGAGCGGACCAGTGGATGGCGGAAGACCACCCGGACGCCGAGCTCCAGCAGGTCTTCCGCTTCGACGGTCTCCGCGATCGACTCGGGGATCTCGAGCTCGCGGGCGGCTCGCCATACCGCCGCCGGGTCGCCGGTCGGGTCGGCCGCCGCTATCAGCAACAGGCGGCGTGCATCATCCGGAAGCCTGGCCAAACGCCGCGTGAAGCTCTCCTCGATGCTCGCGGACAACGGCGCCGCCGCGGGCAGCCCGAACCCACCCGCCAGCTCGATCGGCGTCAGCCCACGAGGCAGCTCCAACAGGGCCAGCGGGTTGCCGTGCGTCTCGAGAACGACCCGATCGAGCACGTCCTCATCCAGGCGAGCGGGCAGGACGGACTCCAGCAGCGTCCGCGCATCGCGATGGCCGAGGGGCTCAACGCGAAGCTCCGGCAGTCCCGCGAGCGCGTCCCCCACCTCACGAGCCGTGAACACGAACGCGATGTTTTCCGCCAGCAGGCGGCGGGCCACGAACGCGAGCGCGCGCGCCGACGCGCGATCGAGCCACTGGGAGTCATCGACGAGACACAGCAGCGGCCGCTGCTCCGATGCCTCGGACATCAGGCCGAGGGCGGCCAGCCCGACCAGG
>DASQCL010000010.1:0-12761 GCA_035634715.1 Solirubrobacterales bacterium | reverse complement strand
CAGAGCGGCCTCGAGTCGGTGGGCCTGTCGTCGGCCGGGGAGCGCCCGCTGCCGGCTTCCCAGGACCAGATCGCGAACCTGTCGTCCTCGACGATGACGGACTTCGGGCGGACCGCGCTCCTGCTCACGGCGGCGATCGATGCCTCGCCCGAGCCTCTCGACCACGGCCCGTCTACCTATGTGCCGATGGCCGGGAACCTCGTCCCCGGTTGGACGCTTGCGCTGCTGGCCCTCACCCTGCTGGTGCCGGCCGCGCTGGCAGCCGGCGACGGCATCCTCAAGGGCTTCCGCGCCGGTTCACACCCCGGCTGGGCGCTCGCATGGGCGGGCTCGCGGGCGGTGCCGCTGCTCGCCGGCCTGTTCTTCTTCTACCTCCTGGCGCTGGTCGGCCTCGTGGCCAGGCCGACATTCCCCTTCGACCCGAACCTCTACGGCGTCGGGCCCGGGCAGGTGATCGTGATGCTCCTCTGCGCGGGCATCATCGGCGGCACCTACTACGCCATCCGGGGTTGGCTGGTCCCGGCGGCGCTCTCCCGGCAGGCTGCGGTTCCCGCGCTCGGCGTGGTGTCGACCGTCGCCGCGTTCCTGGTCTGGCTGGCCAATCCCTTCATGGGCCTTCTGCTCGTCCCGACCGCGCACGTCTGGCTCACGTGCGCGCGGCGTCGAGGGGCCCTGCCGTGGCCCGCGGTCGCCGGGGCGGCCCTGGTCTCGCTGCTGCCGCTCATCGCGGCGATCGACCATGTGTCCGGCGAGCTCGCCCTCGGCGGCTCCGCTCCCTGGCTCCTGCTGCTGATGGTCAGTGGCGGCCAGATCGGGTTCGGGACCATGTTCTCCCTGAGCCTGGTGCTCGGGGGGCTGCTCGGCGTGCTCGCGCTTCCCGTCCGCCGCCGGATCCCGCCCCAGAAGCGGCCACCCCGGCCCGCACCGTCCGGCCCGCTGGACCGCGACCTCGTCCCCGAGCCCGAGCCGGTTGGCCTATCGTCCGAGAGACTGGACACATTGCCGATCACGTCCAGTGAGGAAGATGACGATCTGAGGAATGACGGATAGCACCGCGAGAGCGGGACTTGAAGCATCAAGCGCCAATCCAAGAATCAGGACAGGACACGGTGAGTCAGCTGAAACGGCGGATCGCAGCACGCACCTATCGTGTCGACTCGCAGGCAGTGGCGCGCGAAATGCTCTTCAAGATGCGGATGGTGGCTCTCCTCCGGAGCCAGCAACGACACCAGCCGGTTTCGGGGTCTGACGCCCCCTCACCGGGATAACCGATCAGCGCCGCAGCTGATCGAATCCAGAGGCCGCGCGCTCGGATCCGTCCGCGAGCCGGAGCACTACGCCCGTTCCCTCGGTGACCTCGCCGATCACGGTCAACGAGGTGCCGCCGTCCTCGAGCAAGGTACGGGCGCCGTCCACGTCGCCCGGCGCCAGGGTGGCCAGCAACTCGTAGTCCTCGCCACCCGCCGCGACGAGGTCGATCGCCTCCACTCCCGCGGCGCCCGCCACCTCGCCGACTCCGGGCTGCACCGGAACCCTGTCGACCTCGATGGAGATCGTCACGCCGCTCGCAGCCGCGACGTGGAGCGCGTCGCCGCCGAGGCCGTCGCTCAGGTCGATCATCGACGTCGCGCCGCTTGCGGCCAGCGCCCGCCCCGCCGCGAGTCGCGGTGACGGCCTGAGCTGGCGGCGGCGAAGCGCGTCCGCCGCCGATGCGTCCAGAGCGTCAGCGAGCTCGGGGCGGTCGAGCAGCAGCAGGCCCGCTGCCGCCCCACCGAGCTCACCGGTGACGACCACGACGTTCCCTGGCTCCGCGCCGGCGCGCGAGACGAGCTCATCCGGCGAGCCGGCGTGGCCGACCACGGTCACCGCCAGGAACAGGACGGGCGCCCTGGTCACGTCGCCGCCGACCACCGCCACCTCGTTCGCCGCCGCCGCTGCCGCAAGGCCGTTGCCCAGTTCCATAGCCCCCGCCTCGTCCAGGTCGGTGGGGACGCCCAGTTGGACGTATGCCTCACCCGGGGCAGCGCCCATCGCGGCGAGATCGGACAGGGCTGCGGCGAGCGCCTTGTGCCCGATGGACTCGAGCGAGGCCGTCTCACGGCGGAAGTGGACGCCCTCGACCAGCGCGTCCACCGATGTCGCGGTCGCGCCGGGAGGCTCGGTGACCGCCGCGTCATCGCCGCTTGCGATCACGATCCGCCCGCGGCGCTCCGGCGCCGCGCCGGCGTCCTCGATCAGCTCGACGAGCCGGGCGATCAGGTCGAACTCCCCCAGGGGTGCGCTATCGGTCATCAGGTGGGATATTGAAGCCCGTGCGCGTACTCGCCGCACTGGGCGCCATCTGCTTCGCCTACCTCGCGGTCATTCCCGGGGCGGTCGTGGGCGCGACGATCGACCCGGCCTGCTCGGGATCCCAGTGCTCCTACTCGCCGCCGGTCACGGTGTTCATGGTGTTCATCTTCGCCGCGACCTCCCTCGCGCTCCTCGCCTCGGCGGTGACCCTCGCGCTATACGCCGTGCGTCCCTCGACGCGCAACGCCGGGCTCATCGCGATCGCGCTGAAGGCGTCCGCGGTGGCGATCGGAGTGGTCCTGCTGTCCGAGCTGGCGCTACCGGATCCCGTCGCGGCGATCGTGATCGTCGGGGTATGCGTCCCGGTCGCGCTGCTCGGGACGGCTCGGCGCTCTAGCCGGACACGCCCACCGGCAGCTGATACGCACAGAGCCCCAGGGTGAGCAGCATCAGGAACCGATCGCGCGACACCGCGACGAGCGGCAGAGCCCAGAGCACGTACCAGGGCACCAGATAGATCGTCGCGGCCAGCAACCCGAGCATGGCCCAGCCGCTCGCCCGTACCCAGTCGCCTCCGCGCGCGGTCCAGACGAGGAGCCAGATCACGAGCGCGGCGTAGGCGCCGGCGAAAACGACGCGCACGACGTCGACGTCCACGCCGACGCCTCTCGCTGCGGTCGCCGGAACGCTGTGGTAGCTCACCCGCTGCTGGCTCCCGGACAGGAACTCGAGGCCGTGGCCGATCGAGGTTCCGAACACGGCCAGGGCGACCGCGGCCGTCGCCAGCACCGCGGCGACCAGGCCGACCAGCAGGTGCCTGCGGCCCTGCCCACGGTGGGTGCCGAGGAACGCGAAGGGCGCCGCGACCGCCGCCGGGAGCTTGACCGCGGCGGCGGCGATCATCGCCACGCCCCCCGACGCCTCCCGGGCCCCGAGCACAAGGGCGACCCCGGCCGCCAGCCCGAGCATCATCAGCGCGTCGTTGTGGGCCCCTCCCACGACGTCCACGAGCACCAGCGGGTTCAGCGCGACGAACGCCGCCGCCGGTGCCGCCGCGATGCCGCGGGAGATCGCCAGGCGCGAGACGATCGCCGCGATCCCGAGGACCGACGCGGCGGCCAGCGCCTTCATCGCCCACATCCCCGCCGGCACGCCGATCAGGGCGAGCGGGTAGCTGACGAGCGTGAACAGCGGCCCGTAGACGCTGGTGGCGTCGCTGAAGTCCTGGACCCGCACGGCCGCGGCGTCGTGAATGGCGGCCGGCGCGAAGTCGTACGGATTGAGGCCGTGGAGCACCCCCAGGCGGGCGTACGACAGGTAGCTGAAGACGTCCAGCGACAGCAGCGGGGGAGCGAGCGCGAATGCAAGGACGGCGGCGACCACGGCCCAGCGGATGGTGCGGCGCCCGAGCGCGGCGGCGCACAGCACAACGCACAGGTACGCAGCGAACGCGACCCACAGGGCTGTTCGGTAGCCGCCCGAGCCGGTCCCGAGGCCGCCGCCGTAGAGGCCGAGCAGCCAGCCGGGTGAGCCGGCGTCGGTTCCCGGAACCAGATCGGCGCCGGGCGCCGCGAGCGGTACCGCGGCTGCCGCGAGCGCGGCGAGCGACGCGACGCCCGCCACTCGCCCGAGCTTCAGCCTCAGCCGGTGCCCCCGGTCCCGCCGCCGCCGGTCGACGGTGGCCCGCCGCCGGATGGCGGTCCGCCTCCCGAGGGCGGTCCGCCGCCGCTGTTGCCGGAGGGCGCGGGTGACGGGGCCGCGCCGGCGCCGGGCGCGTAGTACTGGGACGGGTACTTGGTGCTGCCGGAGCCGCTGGACGGGGGCACGACGGTGCCGGTGCCGCCGCTACTGCCCGTCGTGCCGTAGCCATTCGACGGGCTCGAGACTGTGTGGGCGCCGCTCCAGCTCGAGGACGGCTGGAACGGGGTCGACGGCTGCGGGAAGTCACCGCAGTAGCTGCCGTGGGCCTGCTCCATGTAGGAGCGCCAGATCGGTCCAGCGGTCGGGCCGCCGTAGCCCGTGAGGTCACGCGAGAGCGGGTGGCCGACCCAGACGGCCGTGGAGAGCCGCGGCGTGTAGCCGACGAACCAGGCGTCGGACTCGCCCTCGGTGGTTCCGGTCTTGCCGGCGGCCGGGCAGCCGAAGTCGGTGTATCCGGCACCCGTGCCCTCGGTGATGACGCCCTTCAGGATGTCGGTGACCTCGTAGGCGATGCCGTCCGAGATCGCGCGGGTCGCTGTGCCCGCGTCCGGGATGTCCGTCTTGCCGTTCGGGAAGACGACCCGCCCGATCGCGGTCGCGGGATGGTGGACGCCGCCGTCGGCGAACGACGCGTAGGCGTCGGCCTGCTCGAGCGGTGTGACTCCGATCCGAAGGCCGCCGATTCCCTCGGCGGGGATGCCGTCGAGCGGCGAGGTGATCCCGAGCTTCTCGGCCATCTGTTTGACGTTCTCCGACCCGACATCCAGGTCGAGCTGGGCAAAGATGACGTTGACGGAGTCGATGGTCGCCTGGCGGACGTTCATCGTCCCGCCCTCGCCGTCGCCGGCGTTGTTGACGGTCCACGTCGTCCCGTCGTCAAGCGTGAGCGTCATCGGGCTCTTGCCGGAGTAGTAGGTGGTGTCGGGGTTCATTCCCTGCTGCAGGGCGGTGGCAAGCACGTAGGGCTTGAACGAGGACCCGGGCTGGCGGTGGGCGTCGGCCGCGAAGTTGAACTGGGAGCTGGCCGAGTACGGCGTGGAGGAGGCCATCGCAAGGATGTGGCCGTTCGTAGCGTCGACCGAGGCGAGCGCCGCCTGCGGGCCGCCGCCCGAGTAGCAGACAGAACAGGAGTCGACGGCGTTCTGGGCGTCGGCCTGGAGCGCCGAGTTGATCGTCGTGTAGACCTTGAGGCCGCCGCTCCGGACGGTGTTGACGCCGTACTTGTCGATCAGCTGCTGCTGGACGTAGTCGAAGAAGTACGGCTGCTTGACCTGCTGGTACTTGTAACCCTGGTCGAGGCCGAGCCCGCTCTGCAGAGCACTCTCGTAGTCCTTGCGGTTGATGTAGCCCTGCTGCTGTAGCGCCTGGAGCACCTCGTTGCGGCGCTGGAGGGCGGCCTGTGGGCTCTGCAGTGGGTTGTACTCGGAGGGCGCCTGGGGAAGCCCGGCGATGAGCGCCGCCTCGGGAAGCGTGAGGTCCTTGGCGCCCTTGGCGAAGTAGGTCTGGGCGGCGGCCTCCACTCCGACCGCCGTCTGCCCGTCCGTCGTTCCGTAGGAGGCCGTATTCAGGTACTTGGTGAGGATCCACTGCTTCGAGTGCTTGGACTCGAGCTGGTCGGCCATGACGGCCTCCTGGATCTTTCGCTGGATGTCCTCCTGCGGGTTTTGTATGTAGAGGTTCCGGACCAGCTGTTGAGTGATCGTGGATCCGCCCTGGACGGGGGCGCCCGCCTTGACGTCCGCGAACGCCGCGCGCACAATCGCCGCCGGGTCGATGCCGCCGTGCTCGTAGAAGTTGCGGTCCTCGATCGCAACCGTGGCTTCCTTCAGGAGCTTCGGGATCTGGCCGCTCTTGACCGGCTGCCGAAGCGTGTCCGAATGGATGTAGCCGAGACGGGTGCCGTCGGCGGCGAAGATCTGCGAGTTCGACCCCTGGTGAATGGGCTTGAGGTGATTGATGTTCGGCGTGCCCTGCGCGACGCTGTACACCCAGGCCGCAAGTCCGCCAACCGCGAGGAGGACCATGGCGAAAAGCACCCCGAAGACGACGAGGAGCTTCCGCCGGACCGAACCTCGCGAGCGGCGATGGCGTCTGCGCGCTCGCTGAGTCATGAGCTCGAGTAAGGGTACCGGGGCGGACGCACGGGCTCGGGCCGAATGCGCCTACTCCGAGTCGCCGTTCTCCTCGAGCAGGCCCGCGCGCCTGAGGGCCTCGTGGGCGCGCTCCCGCAGCTCGGCTTCCTCGTCCCCGACCTGGGTGCGCTCGCGATCCCGCGAGCCCTTCAGCTCCAGCCGCACGCCCTCCACAGTCATTTCGGCGACGCTCACCTCGGTCGCGCCCGCGGGCTTCAGCACGCGCCGCGCCTCGTCGAGCGCCGCGGCCGGCGGCAGCCACACGGACACGGTCGCGGGCGCCGTGCGATCGCCGGTCGAATGGTTGAAGACCGGAGCCGACAAGACCTGGTCGTTCGGCACGACCATGAGACGGCCGTCGCCGGTGTCGATGTACGTGTAGGAGAGCGTGAGGTCGTCCACGCGCCCCGTGCTGTCGGCGACGGTCACCGTGTCGCCCACGCGAATCGGCTGCGTGATCGCGAGCAGGATCCCGGCGACCATGTTGGCCAGGGTCTGGCGGGCCGCGAAGCCGATCACCAGGCCGAGCACCGCGCTCGAGGCGAGGATGCCGGTGGCGAGGCGCGAGAACTGGGTGAACTTGCTGAGCGCGAGCGCCGCGCCGATTGCCAGGATGGTCACGAAGATCAGCCTGCGCACCAAGCGCAGGCGCGTCTGCGCGGACCGCGAGAGCGTGGTGTCCCCCGAGACCTTCGACGCGACCCGGCTCCCGCGCGCGATCACGAGGCGGTCGACGGCGAACGCGATCGCGACCGCGACGCCCATCGTGACGAGAGCGGCGATCAGGTCCTGCTGGCCGTCGGCGAGGAGCAGCACGTTCGGAGATTCGCCCTGGTTCGGGTGGGTTCCTGCGTAAAAACGGCCGCATCGAGGGCAGGCAGAAGCCGCCCGTCCGCCCCTCCCGGCCGCCGAAAGGCGATTCGTTACGCCTATGGCGTAATGGATTGCCTTTCGATCCCGTGACAATGCAGGCCGTGACGCGTTGTGTCCTCCTCGATGCCCTCGGGACGCTGGTCCGGCTCGAACCTCCCTGGGATCACCTGGATGGTGAGCCCTCCGAGCCGCTCGAACGCGCTTTCCGCGCCGAGATGAGCTACTACCGCGAGCACAGCGACGAGGGGCGTGATCCGGATTCCCTCGCTGCCCTTCGGCGACGGTGTGCCGCGATCCTGTCGGCCGAGCTCGGGCGGGAGGTCGCGGTCGAGGAGATGATGGCCGCGATCCGCTTCCGCGCCTACCCAGACGCGGCGCCCGCGCTCGCCGAGCTCCGCGCCCTCGGGGTGCAGCTCGTCTGCGTCTCGAACTGGGACTACTCGCTGCCCGACGTGCTCGCGCGCGTGGGCCTCGCGGACGAACTCGACGGCGTCCTCACCTCCGCTGCGGTTGGTGCGCGAAAGCCGGATCCGCGCCTGTTCGAGGCGGCGCTCGAGGTCGCCGGCTGCGCCGCGGACGAGGCGCTGCACGTCGGGGACGCGCCCACCGAGGACGTCGAGGGGGCGAGGGCGGCGGGCATCAGGGCCCTGCTGATCGACCGCGACGGAGGCGGGGACATCGAGTCGCTGCGCGCCATCCGCCACCATCTCGATTGGTGACCGTTTCGGAGATCAGCGCTGCCGCTCCCCGCTACGCCGGCCTGGTCCGGCGCGTGGCCGCCGGCCTGCTCGATCTCGTAGTTGCCTGGGCGGTGTACTCGATCGCGATCATGCTCCTCGCCCCGGACGCGGCGAGCGAATACGCGACCACGTGGGAGACCGTGCTCGCGGCGCTGATCCTCGTCGCCGTGGCGGCCCTGTGGCTCGGCTACCTCGTCTTCGCCCAGTGGCGGTGGGGCCAGACGCTCGGGATGAGCGCCGTGGGCATCGAGGTCGTCGGCGATCGGGACCAGGGGCTCTCGTGGCCCCGGGCGCTCGTGCGGACCCTCCTGCTCGGCGTCGACTGCGTCGCCGGGCTCTTCCTGATCCCGCTTTCGCGGCGCAAGCAGCGGCTTGGCGATCGCCTTGCCAATACCGTCGTATTGATGCAGGGCGACGACGCATATGTGACCGGCCCCGGCGGGACCGTCAAGGCTGGGGAGCCCGTCACCGCCCCGCCGCCCGGTTCCGGGGGATCGGAGCCGCCCCCCGGCGCTGCCGAGCAGGGCGCGTCCCGGCGCGTCCCCGCGACGTGGGGGCCGGGGCGCGTGGGGGTCGGAATCCTCGTTCTCCTGGTCCTCAGCGTGATCGAGGTGGGGATCGTCTCGATCTTCGACCCTGGGCTGGACACCCTCGGCGCCCGCCTCGCCGCCCAAGCCCTCCTGGCGGCGACGCTGATCGGCATCGCCTTTACGGTGAGCGCGGACCACGGCTTCCCCGGAACCTCGGTCGTGCCGCGGTGGACGCTCGGGCTCCGCCCGTCGCTCCGGTCGAGAGGGGCGACCTTCGCGACGGCCGGCGCCGCGCTGCTGGCCTACTTCATCTTCGCCGCCGTCTATTCGTCCCTGGTCCACCCGCACCAGAAGGACATCACCCGCGATCTCGGGTTCGGCCACGGCGACTTCGGGACGGTCATGGCTGGCCTGCTGATCATCGTCGCGGCCCCGATCTCCGAGGAGGTCTTCTTCCGGGGCTTCCTGTTCGGAGGCTTTCGCAAGCGCCTCTCGTTCCCGATCGCCGCGCTGATCTCCGGCGTGATCTTCGGCCTCTTCCACTACACGGGCGCGAGCAGCATCACGGTCGTCCCGCAGCTCGCCTTCCTCGGGTTCGCGCTCTGCTGCGTCTATGAGGAAACCGGCTCGATCTATCCGACGATCGCCCTCCACATGCTCAACAACGCGCTCGCGTTCATCGTCCTGACCTCGTGACCGGCGTCGAGGACACCGGGCCGGTGGTCCTCGCCCGCGAGCTGGCCAAGAGCTACGGAGAGCGGGTCGCCGTCGCGGGCATCGACTTCCAGGTGCCGGCCGGAGTCTGCTTCGGGTTCCTGGGCCCGAACGGAGCCGGGAAGACCACCACGATGAAGATGATCTACGGCCTCGCGACCGTCGGCGACGGCGAGCTGCGGGTGCTCGGCATGGATGCGAGGAGGGAGCGGCGCCGGATCAAGGCGCGCATCGGCGTGGTGCCGCAGGAGACCAACCTCGACGGCGACCTCACCGTCCGCGAGAACCTGATCCAGCAGGCGAACTACTTCGGGGTCAGCCCCGAGAAGGCCGCGCCGCGAGCGGACGAGCTGCTCGAGTTCGCGCTGATCCGCGATCGCGCGGACGAGCGCATCCACGCCCTCTCAGGAGGCATGAAGCGGCGGCTGCTGATCGCTCGGGCGCTCGTGAACGACCCCGAGCTGATCGTTCTGGACGAGCCGACCACCGGGCTGGACCCGCAGGCCCGGCTGGCGGTGTGGCGGGCACTCGAGCGATTGCGGCGCGAGGGGGTGACCCTGCTGCTGACGACCCACTACATGGAGGAGGCGGCGAGGCTGTGCGACTCGCTCCTGATTATGGACGAGGGCCGGATCGTGGCCGAGGGCGACCCGCCGGCGCTGATCCGCGAATACGCGGGGCGGGAGGCACTCGAGCTCGACCTGGCCGAGGAGTGCGATCCCGGTGCGCTCCTGGAGTCACTCGGGGAGCGGGCGAACGGGCACGAGTTCCACGACGGCGCCCTCACCCTGTTCGCGGACGACGCCGAGGAGCTCCTGCGATCGCTCGATCACGAGCGGTTCCCCACAGAGACGGCGATGGTGCGCCGGGCGACCCTCGAGGACGTCTTCCTGCGGCTCACCGGGCGGTCACTCAGGGAGGGTGAGTAGCGACGATGTCCTACGAGCCTGGATACGCGGGACTGGGAGGCGGGCTCGGCGCGCGGGACCTCATCCCGTCACCCCGCCACGCGGCGGCGATCTGGCGGCGCAACGCCCGCGTCTTCTCAAAGCTCTGGAAGGGCGCGCTGCTGCCGACCTTCCTCGACCCGTTCTTCTACCTCCTGGCCCTCGGCTTCGGGCTCGGCACCTACATCGCCCACGGGATCAACGGCATCCCCTACAAGGAGTTCGTCGCGCCCGGCCTCATCGCCTCGGCGGCGATGTGGTCGTCGGCGTTCGAGACCACCTACAACGTCTATTTCCGGATGAACGAGCTCCGGCTGTACGACAACGTCCTGTCGACGCCGATCGAGCCGGCGGACCTCGTCGCGGGGGATCTCGCCTGGAGCGCGTCACGCGCGACCGTCTACGGGACGGTCGTTCTGATCGTCGTCTCGGCGGTCGGCCTCGTCTCCTCGCCGTGGGCGATCCTGATCCCGCCCTTCGTCTTCGTCGGGGCCCTCTGCATCTCGGTGATCGGCTATGCGTTCACGTCGCTGATCCCGAAGATCGACCTCTACAGCTACTTCTTCACCCTGGGGATCACCCCGATGTTCCTGTTCTCCGGGATCTTCTTCCCGTTCAACCAGCTGCCCGGCTGGGTGGAGGTCGTGGCCTGGTTCACGCCGCTGTACCACCTGGTCGAGATCACCCGCGGGATGGCAACCGGACCGGACCCGCTGCAGATCCTCATCAACACGGCCTGGCTGGCGGCGGTGACCGCGATTCTCTTTCCGATTCCGGTGCGCGCCATACGCGCAAGGCTCGTTCCGTAGGCGATCGACCATTGTTTCGCCTCGCCGCATGGCAGAATGCTCGACAGCCATGGGCACGCGCAGCTTCTGGGTTCTCGTCTCGTGTGTGTCGGTTGGCGCGGTGATCGCGCTGCCGTCTGCGGCGTCCGCCCAGGACGCGACGACACAGAGCACCGTCCCGAGCACCACGACGACGATGGGCCAGACGACCGCGGCCTCGGCGACCACCGGCGCCACGGGCCAGACGGGCGCCGACGCCCCGACACCGCAAAAGGACGGTCGCGCGCCGGCCCACATGAGCGTGGTCGTCCACGGCATCCACAAGGACCACAAGGTCCGAGTCGGCAAGCCGGCTCGCGCGTTCGGCTACCTGCGGCCCTTCGTCCCGGGCGAGCACGTGCGGGTCAAGCTGGTCGAGGCCGGGAAGGTCCTGCGCAACGTCAATCCCGAGGTGAACAAGGTCCCCGGCAAGGACAAGGGGCGGTTCAACTTCCACTCGAATGACCTCATCGCGCCGGGCAGCTACAAGATCATCGCGGAGCACGAGCGCACCGCGAACCAGCGCCGGGTCGTCGCCCGGTCGAAGAAGTTCGGCGTCGACTATCCGGACCTCGACCCGGGCAATCGCAGCTCGGTCGTCAGGACCTTCAACCAGCTCCTCAACAAGCGCGGCTACTACAGCTCCCACGGCAAGAAGTACAACATCCGCACCCAGTGGGCCGTGATGGCCTTCCGCAAGGTCAACGGGATGGCTCGCAACTACAACGCCACACCGCAGATCTTCCGCAAGCTCGCCGCCAACAAGGGCAAGTTCCACCTCAAGTACCCGGGAGGCGGCAAGCACGTCGAAGTCGACATCTCCAAGCAGGTGATGGCGCTGGCGAACCATGGCAAGGCCCAGCACGTGTTCGCGGTCTCCACCGGGGCCCCGGCCACTCCGACCATCCGCGGCCACTTCCACTTCTACCGCAAGGACCCGGGCTACAACTCGGAGCGCATGTACTACTCGGTGTACTTCATCCGCGGTTACGCCACTCACGGCTACGACCCGGACCCGCCCTACAACGCGAGCCACGGCTGCGTCCGCAACCCGATCCCCGACTCGATCTTCATCTACAACTGGATCTCGCTCGGGGACTCGATCTGGGTCTACCAGTAGCGCCGACGCCGATGACGTCGCCTGAGCTCGACGGCGCCAGGGAGACGCTCCTGGTCCAGCTTCGCGAGCACGCCCTGGTGATCGGGGACGTCACACTCTCGAGCGGGCAGCAGGCCTCCTACTACGTGGACGCTCGGCGGGCGCTGCTGCGGCCCGAGGGGTTCCTCGCCGCGGGCCGGCTGATCGCGGCGGCCGCCCGGGACGCCGGCGCCGACGCCGTCGGCGGGCCCGTGATGGCGGCGATCCCGCTCGCGTGCGCGGCGATCGCGGTCCCCGAGGGCTCAGGCCTGGTCGGCTTCTTCGTCCGCAAGGAGCGCAAGGAGCACGGCCTCCAACGATGGGTCGAGGGGCCGGTGGAGCCGGGAACGAGCTGCCTGGTGGTGGAGGACACGGTGACCACCGGCGGCTCGACCGTCGCTGCGGTCGAGCGGATCCGGGAGGAGGGTCTGGTGATCAAGGCCAACCTCTGCGTCGTCGACAGGTTGGCCGGCGGCGGCGAGGCGATCGCCGCCGCGTCCGGGGCTCCGTTCGAGCCGCTGGTCACGATCGACGAGATCTATCCAGACCGGCCGGACCGCGCGGGCTAGGGCGAGGGCCAAGCCCTTCCCGGAGCCGCTGCCCTTCACGGGGTGGTCGCGGAGGGTCTGGATCATCCGCAGCGCGACGGCGCGACGCACCCTCACCCACCCGATCCCGATGTCGTTCTCAGCGCCGTCTGAGCAGCCTCCTCTCCTCCTCCAGGCGCATGCCCCGAGCAGGATTCGAACCTGCGGCCTACTCCTTAGGAGGGAGTCGCTCTATCCAGCTGAGCTATCGGGGCCGGCGTGGCCGAGGATAGTCTCGCCGTCGTCGGGTAGCCAGGCCTCGATGCCGGCCTCGCCGAGC
>DASQCL010000009.1:0-4473 GCA_035634715.1 Solirubrobacterales bacterium | reverse complement strand
GCTCTACAACTGGCTGCTGGCGCGCGCCTCCGGGGGGGCGCTCGTCCTGCGGATCGAGGACACCGATCGCGAGCGTTCGACGCCCGAGAACGTCGAGCAGATACTCGATGCCCTCCAGTACCTGGAGCTCGACTGGGACGAGGGCCCGCTGAGCCAGTACGACCGCCGCGACCGCCACCGTGAGGTGCTCAGCGAGCTCGTGGAGGGCGGCCAGGCGTACTACGACCCGTCCACGGCGGCCGACGTCCGAGCCTGGAAGGAGGCTCACGGCGGCGCCGGTTATCGGGGCGAGCCGCGCGAGGAGGAAGGCGCGGCGATCCGCCTCCGGGTGCCGGACGAGCGGGAGACCGTCGTGGACGACGTGATCCGCGGGCCCGTCCACTTCGAGAATCGCACTCAGGACGACTTCGTCATCGCTCGCGGCGACGGGACGCCGCTCTACAACCTGGCGGTGGCGGTCGACGACGCCGACATGGGGATTACCGACGTGGTCCGGGGCGACGACCACCTCTCCAACACCCCCAAGCAGCTCCTCGTGCTGCAGGCTCTCGGCAGCGACCCGCCGAGCTACGCGCACCTGCCGCTGCTCCACTCGCCGAGCGGCGGCAAGCTCTCCAAGCGCGAGGACGCCGCCTCGGTCCAGGAGCTTCGCGACGCCGGTTACCTGCCGGCGGCCGTGCGGAACTACCTGGCCCTCTTGGGCTGGGGGACCGAGGACGACACGACCCTCCTCTCGACCGAGGAGCTGGTCGAGCGCTTCTCGATCGACCGTGTCGGGCGCTCGCCGGCCGTCTTCGACGCCCGCAAGCTCCGCTGGATGAACGGCCGCTACATGCGCGAGCTGCCGCTCGAGGAGTATGAGAGGCGTCTCGCCGAGCATCTGCGCTCCCGCTCCGAGGGCGACGCCGAGGCCTTCGACGCCGCCCCGCCGGAGCTCCGGCGCACGGCCTGCGCAATCGTGCAGGACAAGGCCCAGACGATGGACGAGGCTTGGCCGCTGATCCGGTTCCTGTTCCGGGACCCGGTTGATGACCCCAAGGCATGGGAGAAGGTCATGAAGCCGGAGGCGCGGGCCATGCTCTCGGCGGCGGCGGACGCCCTGCGCGGCGCCGGTGCCTTCGACACCGACGCGCTCGAGGGCCTGCTCGGCGACGTGGTCGAGCGACTCGGGGAGAAGCCCAAGAACGTCTACCAGCCGATTCGCGTGGCGATCACCGGGACAACCGTCTCGCCGGGGATCTTCGACTCGCTGGCGGCCCTCGGGCGCGACGAGTCGGTGCGACGGATCGATGCCGCGATCGAGCGGCTGGGCGACTGAGCTACCTCCGATGGGGCCAGCACCCAGGCGGATTGGGTTGGGAAACCCGGCCCAATCGCTAATGCGAACGGCCTGGCTGCCGAATATGAGGGTGGGTACTGATGCCCATGAGCACTGTTACCACCAAGGAGAGGGGCTCGAGGTCGCCGAAGCGGCGCGCCAAGTCGTCGGCCACTCGCGGCACGCCGAAGGCCGAGTCGAAGGCTGAGCAGAAGGCCGCCGCGCCCGCCAGCGATCGCAGGATCGGCCAGGGCGGGCACCGGCTCGCGGCCGCGTTCGACACCGTCACTGCTCTTCCTGCGCTGGCTGAGTCACGCCGACGCCTGCTGGCCGCCACGAACGGCGCCGCGGCGTCCGGCGACGAGCTTGCGGACACGATCGAGTCCGACACCGGGCTCGCCATTCAGGTCATGCGCGCCGCCAACAACGGCGGCGGGCCGCACGGCCGCACCCGGGGCGTCCGCGAGGCCGTCGACGTCCTCACGGTCGACCGGCTGCGCCGGATCGCCGAGCAGGTGGACACGTACGACCCCTTTGAGCGCCCCGGCTCGATCTCGGAGCAGCACGAGCGCTTCCGCCGCCACGCGGTCGCCACGCGCTACGCGGCCGATCGCATCGCCGAGCTCGCCCGGCTGACGGATCGCGACGAGCTGGCCGTCGCCGCCCTTCTTCACGACGTCGGGAGGCTGGTGCTGGCGGAGCTTCACAGCGCGTTCTCGGACATGGGTGAGCGGAACGCGACGCCGGACGAGCGGATCCGCCGCGAGCGTCGCGAGCTCGGCATCGACCACGCGCTGGTCGGGGGAGTCCTGGTTCGCCGCTGGGCGCTGTCGCCGAACGTCGCCGCGGCGATCGAGGGGCATCACTCGCCGAAGGCCAGCGGCCACGCAGCGGCGATCCGGCTCGCGGACCTGGTGGTCCACTACGCGAGCGGCGACCCGGTGACGCCGGCTTCGATCGTCGAGGCCGCGGCGCAGCTCGACCTGGAGCGGGACGCGGTGATTCCGCTCCTTTACGAGTTCCCGCACTCAGGCGCTGAGGTCAGGCGCAACACCGATCCCTGCCCGCTGTCGGATCGCGAGATCGACGCCCTGCGCGGGCTCGCCGAGGGCAAGGTCTACAAGCAGATCGCCCAGGAGCTTTCGCTCTCCGTGAGCACCATCCGCACCCACCTGCACAACGTCTACCGCAAGATCGGCGCGGTGGACCGCGCGCAGGCAGTCCTCATCGCGCACGAGCACGGCTGGATCTAGCCCGGCCGCGGCCGGGCGCGGTCGCTACTCGATGAGTGAAGTCCGCAGGGCGATCGCTACTGCGTGGGCGCGGTCGCGGGCCTGCAGGCGGGCGAGGATGCCCTTGGTGTGGGTGCGTACGGTTTCGGCGCTCAGGCCGAGGTTCCGGGCCACGCGGGCGGTCGAGTTGCCGTCGGCGTAGAGCTGGAGGATCTCGCGCTGGCGGCGGGTCAGGGCCGGGCGGCCGCGCAATCCCTTGGCGACCGGGTCGACGAATCGCTCGGACTCAGCCGCGGCGTCGACCGCGTTGCTGAGCGACTCCACGGGCGAGCTCTTGACGACGTATGCCGTCGCCCCGGCGCGGATCGCCTCGGTCGCGGCGTGCTGCTCTGGATGGGCGCCGTGGGCGACGATGCCGAGGGTCGGCTGGGCCTGGTGCAACGCCCGGATCGCCGCGGTACCGATGAGCGCCTCGTCGAGGTGGGCCGCGCTCGAGCGGCACAGGTCGACGATCACCACGTCGAAGTCGCCGATCGAGGTCAGCAGCTCGAGAGCGCCGGTGCCGCTCTCGGCCTCCTCAACCTCGTAGCGGTGCGCGAGCGCCTCGCGCACACCCAGCCTGACGGTGGGTTGAGGATCTATGACCAGGCAGCGTCGGTCGTCGTTCACAGTCTCACTCCGACCGTCGTCCCGACCCCGGGGCAGACAGCGTCCACGGCGACGTGAATGACCCGATTCCAGGGCGGCGGCCCCGGGGCATCCTAGCGGCGGCCAGAGGGGCCGTGAGGAAGCCGGCCGGAAAGAGCGACCCTTTTGGAGGTGGCCGCTCGATCCGGTACAACAGGCAGAGCATGATCTCGGTGACCTCCAAATCCCGCTACGCCGTTGTGGGCCTCGCGGAGCTGGCCAGGGCGGGCGATCGCCCCGTCCCCATCGCCCAGGTGGCCGAGCGCAGGGCGATGCCGGTCCAGTTCCTGGAGCAGCTATTCACGACCCTTCGCCGCGACGGCCTGCTCCAGAGCCACCGCGGAGTGAAGGGCGGCTACACGCTCGCCAAGCCCCCGGACCAGATCACGGTGCTCGAGGTCGTCCAATCGCTGGACGGACGCCTCGGACAGGAGGGCAAGGAGGCCGGCGGCATCTGGGCCGAGGGCGTCGAGTCGCTCCGCGAGGTCTTCCGCTCGACGACGATCGCGGACATCGCCCGCCGCGAGGCCGAGGAGGCGGGCGCCGGGATGTACCACATCTAGCGGGTACGCACGGCTCCCCCGAATCACGCATGAAATAGCCCGTTGGGGACCGTTGGGGACTGGTGCTCGCTGGCGCATTAGTGGCGCGCGAGTGACCGTGTTGCACGGGCCTAGCCCGCTTCTGCTTTCTCGCGAAAGCAGGAGCGGGCGCCAGCGAGTTAAGATTTTCACGGCCTTTCGATTGCTCTCCGAGATGCCCAGACAAGACACACAGGACCCGAGCAAGGAACACGGCGCCGTACTGACCGAGATCTCGGACGGGATGGTCGCGCTGCTCAAGGAGTACTACGGCGTCGGCCCGACCCAGGCCAAGACCTACTACCACGACGACCTGGTGGTCTGCGTGCTGCGCGGCGGCTTTACCCGAGTCGAGCAAACGCTGCTTGACGGCGACCGCGGTCGCGCGGTCATCGACCAGCGGATGGCGTTTCAGGAGGTCATGCGACAGCGTTTCGAGGCGGTCATCCAGCACGCCACCGGACGCCCGGTGATCGGGTTCATGAGCGGAAACCAGCAGGACCCCGACATGATCTGCGAGGTCTTCGTGCTGAGCCCCACCGACCTCGTCGAGGAGCAGGAGATTCGCGCCGGCGCCGAAGCCCGCTCCGGTCAAGACCCCTAGCGTCACTGTGCCAAGCGGGGCCCGCGGCGCGATCCCCAAACTGCGTCCCCC
>DASQCL010000008.1:0-3954 GCA_035634715.1 Solirubrobacterales bacterium | reverse complement strand
TCACCTGCCGTAGGCGGATCCTGGGGATGCTCACGGCCCGAACCCCGATCCCGACGACGATCCCTGTGCAAGGCAGTCCTTCACGCCTCGTGCGATCAGGCGCGCGCGGAAGTCGGCTCCCGCCGGAACCGGGTGCAGGTTGTCGGACTGCATCAACTCCGGGTGGGTCGCCACCACTCGGGCCCAGTCCGGGGTTTGGGTCCCAGGCCGGGAGGCGGCGAACTCCCTGACCACCCTGTTCTTGCCGGCCGAGTTGACGCCGTTGACAGTCAGTCCGTGGATCGTCGGCACCACCATGCAGCGGCCGCCGATCTGCTGGGCCACGGCCTGCAGCCGCCCGGCCAGGATCTCGGGGTATGCCGGGTTGTCGTTCGTGCCCGCGTCGAACACGATCACCGATTGCGACGGGTCGTAGCTCTCCTGGAACAGCTTGTAGATCTGCAGGCTGTTGTAGCCGCCCTCGGCGTTGATCGTCAGCGACGCGGACGGCAGGTACTGCTGCAGGTAGGGAGAGGTGAGCACCTCGAGGCTGTCACCGACAACGAGCACGCCTCCGGATCCCGGGAGGGGGCGGCGGGAGGAGTGTCGGGACCTGGATTTGCTGGCCGACGCCTGCGTCTTCGCCACCACGAGGGCACGGTGAATCGTCGAATTCGCCGCCGCGCGGCCCTCTCGCTCCCCCTTCGTCGCCCCGGCATTGCGACCGGCGGTGGCCCCGGCCGTCCGGCCGCGGCTCAGGCCGCGGTCGTATCCGGTCGCATACGCCCTCTTGAAGGCGATCTTCTGCGCGGCGACGCGCTCGGCGTGGGCGTCATGCTCACCGGGCGCCCTCGAGGCGCCGAGCAGATAGCCACCGGCGATGACGGCGGCGGCCGCAACCAGGACCCCAGCGACCATCCAGGGCCGGGGTCGAGGCGTTCTGTCGATCCATCTTCGGAGCACCGTGCCGGCCGTCCCACCTCGCGGAATGCGCCCATGGCGGTCGTCGAGCCGTGGGTCGGCAGGACTCTAGAGCAGGCGCGGCCGCCCGCCGTGCACTCTCGCCGGCAACACGAGGCCTCCCGGCGCGAAACGCTCCTTGTTCCAATCGAGTGAGTGGTTGGGGAGGATGCAGTCAAGGCCGTGGGGTCGCTGGAGTAGCGCTTCTGCATTGCGCGAAAGGCACTGTGCTCTGGGCGCCCGTTAGCGGCATACTGGGCTTGAGGTGCCGGGGATAGGTATCGATCGAGACCGCGCGGCTGCGTTTGTCGAGTCCTACCGCCGCGCCTGGGAAGAGTGGGACTTTGCCGGCTTCGCCGAGCTGTTCAGCGACGATGTCGTCTACGTGGCCCACGCGACCGAAAGGACGGTGGTGGGGCGGGCGGAGCTTGCCGACTATCTTCGGGAGGAGGCTGCTGATCAGGGCCACGCACGGGTTCGGACGGGGCGCCCCATCATCGAGGGCAACCGGGTGGCTGCCGAATTCTGGGTTACCCGGTCAAACGACGGGGAGGAGTGGACCACAGCTGGCTGCCTGATAGCGCGACTCGACCCGGAGGGGCGCTGCAGCTTCTTTCGCGAATACTGGTTCGACGTCCAGGGACATACCAGTGCTTATGAAGGCTGGGGCGAGTAGCGAACCACCCGCACATCGCAGATATAAGCTCGCGTCCCAATCTCGCGACGGAAGGAGAGGCATGATCGGGGTGATACTGGACTTCCCCGTGGCCAGGAGCCCGGATCTCTCCAGCTCGTGAGATCAAAGCTGATCGCCGAGTCCGAGCTCGGACGCCGCTACGTCTTGGTGCTCGAGCGTGGCGACGAGTTGATGGCGGAGGTCAAGGCATTCGCGGAGCATGAGCGTCTCCGGGCGGCCGAGTTCACCGGGATCGGGGCGGTCTCCTCAGCCAGGCTGGCGGCGTTTGACCCGGACAATCGCGAATACGTGGACATCCCCGATCCGGGCCAGACAGAGCTCGCGTCGCTGAACGGGCGGATCACGCTGCCGAGGGACGCAGACCCCGGCGCGCCGCCGGAGGAGCGCCAGCTCCACGTCCACTGCGTGCTGTCGCGGGAGGACGGCTCGACGATCGCCGGCCACGTGTTCGAGCTCGTTATCCGACCGACCTGCGAGGTCTTCGTCACTGAATCGGCGGAGAACCTGGCCCGGGTCGAGGACCCCGATTCGGGCCTGCCGGTGATCTCGCTGGACTGAAGCGCCTGGCCCTTAGATGGTCGGCGCGGGGGGCGCGGCCATCACCTCGACCCGCCCGCCGCCGGGCATAACCGCGAAGCTGCGGCGCTCGCCCCACAGCTCGTCGGCTTCCACGACCGTAAAGCCGGCCTCGCGCAGGCCGCCGACGGCGCTGGCGAAGTCGCTTGCTACGACGGCGGGGTGACCGAGCATCGGCGTCGTGGGCTCGGGCGTGTGGATCAGGTGCACCTGTGTAGTTCCCGACTCCAGCCAGGTGACGAACGGGGCGATCGAATCCGGCGCGGGGATCCGCTGAAATCCGAGCACCCCGAAGAACTCGATGGTGCGTTCGACGTCGTCGGGCGCGACCTCGAGCGAGACGTGGTGGAGCACGGCCGAAGCATCTCACGCGCGCGACCGCGTGAGCCCCGCTATGTGAGCAGCTCGGAGTCGTACTTGCGGAAGATCGCCGAGTAGTCCATCGGCTCGTCACCGTCCAGCGGGGCGTGCAGCTCGTCGACCAATGCTCGGATCTTCGGCGTCAGGACGAGGAGGTAGCGAGCGAGCTCGGTGCCCGCGTTTCCGTATGCGTGCGGCATCCCGCGCGGGGCGAACACGGCCGAGCCCGGGCCGGCCTCGATCTCGTCGTCGCCCAGTCGGAACCGCAGCGTTCCCTCCAGCACGTACCAGGCCTCGTCGTCCGCGTGGTGGACGTGGAGCGGGGCGATCCATTCCCACTCCCCGCGCCCAGAATCGGACCACTCGACGATCACGAAGTCGTCGCTCGGACCGCCGAGCTCGCTGCCCGCGAGCGGAGCGGCGACGACCTCCCTCCTGACGTCGCCCAGTTCGGCCACCTGCTGTTCCTCAGCCGGACCCAGGGCTGATGCGGAAGATCGGGTGATCAGGCGCGATGCGGCGGAGCTCCTCGTCGGATGAGTCCGGCCCGACGCCGCCGAAGAACTGGCCGACCTCCCACTTCCAGCGCCTGAGGTACTCGCGCAGGATCGGCGGCTTCTCGTCGTCGCCGACCTCGACCGCCGTGAAGTCCTCGGCGCGCCGGCCCTGGAGGAGGCGACCCTCGCCTCGGGCCCGCAGGTTGCGCACCCAGTTCGTGTGCCCTCGGGGAGCGACCAGGTAGCGCGCGCCGTCCAGCGACAGCGGGTTGACCGGCGTGTGGTGGGGCTCACCGGTTTTCCGCCCCCGCACCTCGAGCACGCGGGATCCGGCGAGGGGCAGCCCGAGGCGGGTGAGCAGCGCGACCATCGGGTTGAACACGTGCTGTGTGAACCAGCCGGGGCGCTGGAAGTGATCGGCCACGGCCCGATTGTGGCACTCGTGCCGCCCGGCCGATCACCGAGGCGGTATGAGTTCGGGGGCAACCGACCAGGAGGTCCCAGATGAGCGTTCGCTTCGAGCCCGAGCCGCCGGTCGTGGTGGTGACGATCGATCGCCCCGACGTCGCCAACGCCGTCGACCGCCCGACCGCGGAGGCGCTTGCGGACGCGTTCCGGAGGTTCGACGCCGACGACTCGCTTGCCGTCGCCGTGCTCGCCGGGGCGGGGGACAAGTTCTGCGCCGGAGCGGACCTGAAGGCGATGCGGGAGCCCGGCGCGCCTCGCGCGAGCCGGGTGGAGCCTGACGGCGACGGGCCGGTGGGGCCGACGCGGATGCTTTTGACGAAGCCGGTAATCGCCGCGGTCGAGGGGCACGCGGCGGCGGGCGGGCTGGAGATCGCAGTCTGGTGCGATCTGCGGGTCGCGGCCGAGGACGCTGTGTTC
>DASQCL010000007.1:0-8374 GCA_035634715.1 Solirubrobacterales bacterium | reverse complement strand
GAGCCGCCGGTGCATCTCGATCATGCTCTCGATGTAGCGCCGGTCGCGGTCGCCGAGCTCGGAGAACACCTCGTCGTGAATGGCGTTGAACTCCTTCTCGAGCTCGTCAATCTGCTCGGCCGTCAGGTGGGCGAGCGGGCTCTCGATCTCGGTCGTGCTCACGTTGTCGTCCTCCTTGGTGTTCACAGGTCGATCTCGACGTCCCCCTCGGGGGCGCTGATGCAGATGCGGACCATCTCCCCGTCCTGGCCGTACACCTTCCCGTTTCTCAGGTCCCGAACCTGGCCGGAGCAAAGCTTTCCGATGCAGGTGTGGCAAATTCCCTCACGGCAGCCGAACTGGAGGTCGAGGCCGGCCTCCTCTCCGGCGACGAGGATGGGCTTGCCGCCCTCCGCCGTCGTCTCGCAGTCGCTCGCGGCGAAGGTGATGCGCCCACCCTCGCCCTCGTCGTGGAGGGCCAGCTTTGGCTGGAACCGTTCCATGTGGAGGAGGTCGCCGTCCCCCTCCCGCTCCCAGTGCTCGGTCATGGCGTCGAGCAGGTCCCCGGGACCCGAGAGAAAAGCCTCGCGCTCGCGCCAGTCGGGACAGAGATCGTCGAGGTCCTTCGGCTTGATCCGCTTTTCCTCGCGGGTCAGTCGCAACGTCACGCGGTAGCGGTCGTTGCGGGCCTCGAGGCGCTCGAGCTGCTCACCGAAGATGACCCCCTCCGCGGTGCGGGAAGAGTGGACGTGGACGCAATCCGTGTCCGCCCTGCGCCGATCGAGGTCGCGGAGCATGCTCATGATCGGGGTGATGCCGCTGCCGGCGCTGAGGAACAGCGCCTTTTCCGGTGTCGGGTCCGGCATCACGAAGCTGCCCTCGACGCCGCCGAGGCGGACGACGTCCCCGGGCCTGGCCCGCTTGACGAGGTAGGGCGAGACCTTGCCGGAGTCGACCAGCTTGGGCGTGATGCTGATGAGCCCGTCGGGGCGTCCAGGCTCTGAGGTGAGGGAGTACGCGCGCCAGTGGAAGACGCCGTCGACCACGACCCCGACGCGTGTGTACTGCCCGGGCTTGTGCCCCGGCCACTCGTAGCCTGGGCGGATCAGGACCGTGACGGCGTCCGGCGTCTCGCGCTCGATCCGCTCGATCCGGCCACGGAGCTCGCGGGTGGACCACAGGGGGTTGATCAGCTCCAGGTAGTCGTCGGGAAGGAGCGGCGTGAACAGGTAGCGCGCAGCCTTGAGCGCCCTCCGCTGGAGCTCTGGGACCTTCGGCGCGGCGCCGCGCTCAGCCATGCAACTCCCCTTCGCCGAACATTACATATGTCTATGTACCACGTTTTGATGTAAAGAAACGCGGTACCCGTCACATAACGCATCCGAAGCCTGACACCGGTGGAGGGAGAAGGTGCGGGTAGCCTGCGCCGGTGCCCGAGCAGCGTGCCCCCGCCGAACCCAACCCCAGCGGGGATCGAGGTGGGTCGGCGGCGCGAACCGGTCTCGCGGCGTTGGCCCTCGGAGCGCTCGGGGTCGTCTTCGGCGACATCGGCACCAGCCCGCTCTACGCGCTGCAGACGGTCTTCACGGCCGACAACCACGCGGTGTCGACGACCTCCGCGGACGTCTACGGCGTCGTCTCCCTCGTTTTCTGGACGATCACGATCGAGGTCTCGCTCAAGTACGTCACCTTCGTGATGCGCGCCGACAACGGCGGCGAGGGCGGGATCATGGCCCTGACGGCGCTCCTTCAGGGCGCCAAGTTCAAGACGGCGCGGGCCAAGTTCGTATTGATCACGCTCGGGATCCTTGGCGCGTCGCTGTTCTACGGCGACGGGGTGATCACACCGGCGATCTCGGTGCTGTCGGCGGTCGAGGGGCTGAAGGTCGCCACGCCTGGCATCGGCCACTTGGTCGTGCCGATCACGGTCGCGGTGCTCGTGGCGCTCTTCGCGCTGCAGCGCTTTGGGACCGGGCTGGTCGGGAGGCTGTTCGCCCCGGTGATGGTGATCTGGTTCACGGTGATCGCGATCCTCGGCATCGGGAAGATCGTCCCCCACCCCGAGGTCTTCAAGGCGCTGCTGCCGAGCTACGGGGTCGAGTTCTTCGTCAACCATCCGGGCGTCGCGTTCATCGCGCTCGGGTCGGTCGTGCTCACCGTCACCGGCGCCGAGGCCCTCTATGCCGACATGGGCCAATTCGGCCGCTCACCCATCCGCCGCGCCTGGTTCTTCGTCGTCTTCCCCGCCCTGGTCCTCAACTACCTGGGCCAGGCCGCGCTGCTCCTGTCAACACCCAGCGCGGTCAGCAACCCGTTCTACCTGCTCTCGCCTCAATGGGCGCAGCTGCCAATGGTGATCCTCGCGACCGTGGCCACCGTGATCGCCTCGCAGGCGGTGATCTCGGGGGCGTTCAGCGTCACCCGTCAGGCGATGCAGCTCGGCTTCCTCCCACGGATGACCATCCGCCACACCTCCCGGCGTCACGAGGGGAGGATCTACGCGCCCGGGGTCAACTGGGTGCTGTTCGCCGCCGTCATCGCCCTGGTCGTCGGCTTCGGCTCGTCTACGGCTCTGGGATCGGCATACGGCGTGGCCGTGACCGGGACGTTCGTCCTCAACACGATCCTGTTCCTGGCGGTGGCGCACCTGATCTGGCGGACCCGCCGGGCCCTGGTCGCGCTCGGCGCGGTTGTGTTCCTGACCTTCGAGGTGGCGTTCTTCGCCTCCACCCTCACCAAGATCCTCCACGGTGGGTGGGTCCCGCTGGTGATCGCCGCGTGCGTGTTCGTCGTGATGGTCACCTGGCGGCGCGGCAGGGAGATCGTCGTCCGGAGGCGCGGCGAGAAGGAGGGCAGTCTCGGGGACTTCGTCACCGCCGTCCGGGACAAGAAGCCCCCGATCCCGCGGGTTCCAGGCACCGGCGTCT
The DNA here is from genome assembly GCA_035634715.1 of Solirubrobacterales bacterium. Taxonomy (GTDB): domain Bacteria; phylum Actinomycetota; class Thermoleophilia; order Solirubrobacterales; family 70-9; genus AC-56. The sequence continues at coordinate 5,468 of DASQCL010000007.1, read as the reverse complement.
ACCTGAACGCGGACGTCCGAATGGCGCCGCTGGCGCTCCGCGCGAACCTGGCACACAACCACGTCCTGCACGAGACGGTCGTCGTGATGACGGTCGCGATCGAACGTGTTCCGCACGTGCCCGAGCCGGAGCGGCTGGAGGCGGACGAGCTCGGCAATCCGGCGGACGGCATCTGTCTCATCACCGCCCGCCTCGGCTACCACGACGACATCGACATCCCCGCGACGCTCCGCCTGGCGGACAAGGGGGGCCTCCTGGAGCGAGAGATCGACCTCGACGAGGCCTCCTATTTCGTGTCCCGGACCGTCCTCGTGAGGACGAGCGCTCCGGGTCTGCGGCGGTTGCGTAAGGGGCTGTTCCTGGTGCTCTGGCACAACGCCGCGAGCCCGATTGAGTTCTTCCGACTGTCCGAGGACCGCACCGTGATTATCGGCGAGGAGGTGCGGATCTGAGGAGGGCTATCCCTGGTCGTAGACGCGGTGGAGGAAGTGGCGGGTCTTCATCCCGGCCTTCGAGTGGCGCGGCGTGTAGAGGTCGGCGACGTGGCCAGCGCCCTTGGCGATGTAGTGGCGGGAGTCCGGGAACTCCCTCGCGGTCAGCGTGCCCTCGTAGGGAGTCGTCACGTTGTCGAGTTCACCGGAGACCACCAGCACCGGCGCCGTCGTGGGCTTCTCCCCTGGCGAAACCGGTGGCTCGTATAGCGGCGACGGGCGTGGCGCGGCGAGGCAGTACTGGTAGAGCGTGCTCGAGGAGAGCCCGACGTCGGTCGCCGAGAACGGCTTCAGCGCCGGGTTGCGATAGGCGCGGGCTGCGTGCTCGAGGTCGACCCGGCGCTGTGCCTCGGAGGCGTCCTTGGGCCACAGCAGCGGGTAGTCGTTGCAGCTCACCACCTCCTCGTCCATCGCGGAGTAGTGCTCGACGTGGCCGTGGCCCAGCTTCGCGTCGGCGATCAGGCGCTTCCACGGCAGCGAGTGGCCGCGGCGCAGGTCGGTGCCCGCCCGATCGATCCGCAGGTAGGTTGCGGGTGGGTTGTATCCAGCGCCGCCCAGCGCGTCGACCAGGGGCCCCACGCCCCGATTGTTGTCCCGGAGGAAGTGGACCAGCTTCGCGAGTCGCTTCGTGGGGCTGCCAGAGCACTTCGGCGAGCGCCGGCAGGAGATCGACATCGAGCGGACCCCGGTCGAGATGATGCTCGGGTACCAGGCGCTCTCGCCCTGCACCGGATACGCCGAGTCCAAGACGAGGGCGTTCAGCGTGTCGGGATGCCTGTAGGCGTAGGACTGCGAGAGGAACGTCCCGTACGAGTCGCCGTACAGGGTGATCTTGCGGTAGCCCAGCGCCCGGCGGACGTCGTTGATGTCGTCGGCCGCCGCCGAGGTCCGGTAGGAGCCGAAGCGCGGACCCAGCTTGCGAGCGCAGTTGGGGAACGCGATCCAGTCCGGGGCGCTCCCGCGCTGGAGGCCGGGGCAGTCAAGCGCGTCCGAGTCCCCGGTCCCGCGCATGTCCACGGTCACCAGCTCCCGGCGCTTCAGGAGCGGCCCGAACAGCTTCCTGTAGCTGCCCGCCGTCCGCGAGCTGCCGTATCCAGGCCCGCCCTCGACGGCGAAGATCGCCCCCTCGGACGGCCGGCTGGTCTCGTCCCGGGGCCGGACGGCGAACGCGATCTTGGTCTTGCCGAGTGACGGATCCTGCCGCTCGAACGGCAGCTTGATGTTCCCGCAGCCCATCCGCGTCGGGTGATTGACGTGACGGCACGGATGCAGGTCGCTGAGCTTGAGGTGAGGCACCGAGTAGCTCGGGGTGCTCTCATCGCCCCCGCCTCCTCCGCATCCGGCCAGGACGGCGGCGAGCACGGTGAGCAGGGCCGCGCTCGCGACGGTACGGATTGGTCGCATGCGGCTCGCCCTCACGCGATCGATCTGTCGGCTACTTCGTGTAGAGGTGAAGCAGGTTGAGCTCCACCCGCTCCGAGGCCTCCGCCAGGAGCGGCGCGACGGCGTCGTTGAAGGAGGCGAACTCGGGATCGCTGTTGACGGCGTCCGCGGAGTCGCGATCGGCGAACACGCCGATGCCGCGCACGACGCCCGCTGCCTCGTCGCCAAGGATCAGGACGGTCTCGAGCGCCGGATGGTCGCTCAGGAACTCGGCGGCGAACTGCGAGTAGATCTCAGCGACCTGATCGAAGTGGCCAGGCTTCGGGTGAAGGGTGAACTCGGCAACGTGCATGGTGGTCCTTTCCTGTGTTGTCTGACTGCGGGCTCAATCCTCGAGCGCCTGGGACTGGCGGAACTCCGCCGTCTTGTTCACGTGGGGAAACGGCTCTTCGGGCACCGCGACCCCCAGCATCTCGCATAGGGGCTCCCAGCCGTCGCCGGGCCGCCATTCCACCAACCGCCTGGCGGGTGCCGTCCGGCGAACCTCCGTGTTGTGTGCCTCGTAGGCGGCGATCGCGGTTTCGCGATCCTTCCAATCGGGCGTAAACGAACTCATGAGGTCCAGCGTCATCGCCCGTCGCTTCACCCATTCTTCGTCGTCCGCGGGCACCGGCCGGCTCAGGGTGGACACGATCGTCTTCTCCATGCTCGCCCACCAGGCCTCGGGTGAGTCGCGGACCGAGAGCAACACGACCGCCTCGGGGTTGGCCGTGCTGAGCTCCCGCCAGAACGCCGACGCGGGCCAGTCGACGGTCGAGTCGAAGTCGGCGAGAAGCACATCCCAGTCCACGGCCTCGCCCCGGATCGCCGCGTGCCAGACGCCGGCGTCGCCGGGCCGTTCCATGCACTCGCTCATGTGGTAGCAGCGACCACCGAGGAGCGCCTCCAGCGCCAGCTTCAGCGAATTCGTCCCGGTGCGCCCGAGTCCGGCCCCCACCACGCGCAGCGCCATAGCGCCATCATCGTAAACCGGCGTCAGTCTTCGACGGAGCCCGTGGCGAGAAGGCCCGCCCACACGCGGGTCATGCCATCGACCAGGGCCGTGCGGGGAACACCGGGGTTGTCCAGCCACCAAAGGACGAGCGAGGCCATACCGCTGCGCAGGAGCTCGGCAAGCGGCTCCAGCTCGCCGTCCGGGATTCCTCCGCCCCCCAGCCGCCGAAGCATGCTGACGAGGACGTCTCGGGCACGGGCCTGGACTCCCCCCCGAAACGCGTCGATCTCCGGGCCGCCGCCGGTGTCGCGAAAGAGCATCCGCCAGGCGTAGGCGTGCTCCTCGACGTACGTGAGCCACACCTCCACCACGACGCGAAGGCGCTCCTGCGGCGACCCCACCTCCGGGATCGCATCGAGGAAGCTCGGAAGGTCATCCCGGTGGCGTGCGAGGAGTGCCAGGTAGAGCTCCCGCTTTGAGTCGAAGTGTCGATAGAGGATCGGCTTCGTGACCCCCGCGGCCGCAGCGATGTCATCGAGGCGGGTGCCGTCGTAGCCCCGCTCGCCGAAGAGGCGTCCGGCGGCCTCGACTATCAGCTCCCGCCGCTCGGCGAGCGGCAGCCGGCGGCGCACTCGCTCCTCGACCGTGGCCATAGTTACCGAAGAGTAACTTAAGTGGTAGCGTGTCCGGCATCGAGGAGGCAAGCGAAGGCGGAGGTAGCGCGATGACCACGACGACCACCACGGCGAGCACCGACGGCACTGCCGGGCAGCAGAAGGTCCGCGACCCGATTCACCACGTCGCCTATTCGTTCGAGCAGGGCGACGGGCACATCTGGGTCCACACCTGGTTCGAGGACGGTGGGCATCTGCCCGAGCACTTCCACCCCTCCCTCGAGGAATACTGGGAGGTCGTCGAGGGCACAGCCCGCGTGAAGCTCGCCGGAACCTGGCAGGACCTGCGGCCCGAGGACGGCCCCGTCCGCGTCGCCCCGAACGTGCGCCACGAGCTGAAGAACGAGAGCGGCAGCCCGCTCTACGCCAGGAGCAAGGTCATCCCCGGCGGCCGCCTGGAGGAGTTCCTCACCGAGGCGTCAAAGGCAGCCGAGGATGGCCTCTTCAACGCGCGGAACATGCCGACGAGCTGGAAGGGCGCGATGTGGATCGCGAAGTTCGCCTACCGCTTCCGCGACGAGACGGTCATGTGCTCGCCCCCGCCGGCGGTCCAGCGCGTCGTCCTGCCGCTGGTCGTGCGCCTGGCGCGCTAGCGACACCTGTTCAGGTCGTACTGGTTCAGCTCGGCCCGGAAGCGCGGGCCCGCGAGGTGCACCTTTGGGGCGCCGGGGAGTGACGTTCGATCGGATTGCGGCGCCGGCACGACCCGAGCAGTCGTGCGGCGGCGAGACGATGTCCACCTTCCCGGTCATCCGCTGCTCCTCGACATCGACGTAGTCGTCCTCGCCGCGGAAGAGCTTCGCGTATCACCCACCACTGAGCCCGAGGGGCCCCGTCTAGCGTCGGGACGTCAGCGGCCGATCGCCGATCCAGTACCGGGGACCGGGCCCGAATCCGGCGGCGCGGTCGTTCGGGTTCGCCAGCTTGCAGCGATCGAGCGACAGGCACCCGCACCCGATGCACTCGGTGAGGCCGGCCCGGAGGCGCTCGAGCTCGGCGATCCGCTCCTCGATCCGCGAGGACCAGCCGCTCGACAGGCGCGACCAGTCCCGGCTGGTCGGAACTCGTCCGGGCGGCAGCTTGTCGAGCTCCGCGCCGATCTCCTCCAGGCTCAGCCCGACGCGCTGCGCGAAGACGACGAACGCGATCCGCCGGAGCACCGATCGGTCGTATCGGCGGTGGCCCGAGCCGGAGCGCTCGGATTCGATCAGGCCCCGGCCCTCGTAGAAGCGAAGCGCCGAGGAGGCGACTCCGCTTCGCTTCGAGACCTCGCTGATGGTGAGGAGCTCGGCCATTGGGGCGAAGGGAATCACAAATTTCCCTTGACTTCAAGTTCACTTGAACTTGTAGTTTGTGTATCGAGTGAAATCGAAGCTGGAGGCAGTCATGCCCACAACGCAGACGTTCAGCGAGCAGATCACCGAGGAGGTGACCTCCTGGCCCGGCGTGGAGGCCGGCCCCGGAAGGCGCGGCGAGTTCGCCTTCAAGGTGGGAAAGCGCGAGGTTGGTCACCTGCACGGCGACCACGCGGCACATTTCTTCTTCCCCAAGGACCTGTGGACGGAGCTTCGGGACGACGGCAGGATCACCTACCACCCCGTCTTCCCCGGCCGGGTCGGCCCCGCCGCGCGCCGGATCGAGGATGAGGACGACGTCCGCGACGTGATCGCCATGATGCGCATGAACTACGACACCGCCGTCGAGCGCTTCGGACTGTCGTGAGCCACCCTGGGGCATCGGATAGCGTGATCGGCCAGGCATGGATGGCGGGCCGCCGCTCGTCGCCGTTGGCTCGCTGATCGTGATCCGCCCCGAGCGGAACTTCGACAACTCGTTCGAGAAGGTGCGCGACGGGTGGGTCGTGTTCGAGATCCCGCAGTCCTCGCAGGCGGACAAGGTCACCTTCGGCTTCGAGGACACCGGCAC
>DASQCL010000006.1:0-12840 GCA_035634715.1 Solirubrobacterales bacterium | reverse complement strand
CGTCACTCGCGGCGGCGCGACGAGCTCGATGAGAGACCTCTTTGCCGAGGCCATCCAACCGCAGCCGGCCTTCTCGCGCGGATACTCGCCGGCGGTGACCGCCGCTGCGAAGATTGTGGACGGCTCGTCATGACCTCCGTCTTCCTCGCCGACACCCCGGACGCAGCGGCCGAGGCGGCCGCAGACCGGCTGACCGCCATCATCGCCGCCGCCAGGGAGGCGCGCGGCGCAGCGCATATCGCCCTCGCCGGCGGCTCGACGCCGCGCAAGACCTACGAGCTGCTGGCGAGCAGGATCGACGATTGGACGGGCGTGGAGGTGTGGTTCGGCGACGAGCGGGCCGTCGGCCCGGATGACCCGGAGAGCAACTTCCGGATGGCGTCGGAGACTCTGCTCGCCGACGGGGCCGGTCCCGAGGTGCACCGCATCGAGGGCGAGCGCGGGCCGGAGGAGGCCGCGGCGGCCTACGCGGCCGAGCTCGAGGAGCGCCTGCCGCGGGAGGACGGCGTCCCGGTGCTCGACCTTGCGCTCCAGGGCCTCGGTCCGGACGGGCACACCGCCTCGTTGTTCCCCGGCAATCCGGCGGTCGGCGCCAGCGGCGTCTGCGTCGCCGTGCACGATGCGCCGAAGCCGCCGCCGGACCGGATCACCCTCACCGTGCCAGTTCTCCGGGCGGCTCGCTCGATCGTGTTCCTGGCGACCGGCGCTGCGAAGGCCGATGCGGTCCGGGGCCTCCTGGCCGGCCCCGATCCGCAGATTCCCTCGAGCCTGCTGACCGGCGACCACACCGAGGTGATCGTCGACCGGGATGCGGCGCCGGCGGACGCCGGGTAGGGACGAAAAACGGGCACGTGGGGGAAGCGGTCACGGCAACGCGACCACTTCGAAGCTAGTGGGCCATGCCGTCGAAATGAGTCTGCGAGATCAGGTAGGCCTCGCCATTGCATCGATGGCCGCGCTGATGTCGCGGTCACAGAGGTAGAACGTGCGCCCATGCGCCGTGCCGGTCGGGTTGCAGCCCGAAACTGTGAAGCCGGCCCTTTCGCTTACCTGCGTGTCGACGCGGTTCTCCTCACTTGCCCCTCCGCACCCAGCCATGAGGAGCAGTCCCATCATTCCGAGCGCAGCCAGCGGCAAGGGGCGAGTCGCCACGAAGCGACGATATCGGGGGACGCGCACACTGGGTGGGACCCGGGCGGTGCTCGCCACCAGTAAATAGCCGACTCGGATGTATGGTCGCATTGACCAGTGCAGGCCGTCGGCCTGCCAAGCGCAAAGGAGGAGAGCGAACATGAAGAAGCTCTCGATTGCCCTCGTCGTTGCACTGCTGTGCGGGGCGGTGGCGATGGTTGGCACCGCCGGGGCTCGCGGCAAGGCCGCAACCACGGTCACGATCAAGTTCAACGGCGACGGGTTCCAGGGCAAGGTCAAGAGCTCGAAGTCCAAGTGCGTGAAGAACCGCACCGTCAAGGTCTACAAGCAGAAGGGCAGCTCGCAGGATCCGAGCACCGACAAGAAGATGTTCAAGGACACCACCGAGGACAACGGCAGCTGGGACACCGGTAACTCCGGGCAGGCGAAGGGCAGGTTCTACGCCCTGGCGACAGGGACCGACAGCTGTAAGAAGGGCTTCAGCAAGACCATCAAGGTCTAGCTCGAGACGTTGCGGCGGGGCGTCGCCGGCGACTAAGCCGGGGTTTCGGCGCCCGCCGCGGCGCCGTCGCCGCTCGCCGCATCTGCCTTGGCCCGGGTCCTTCGGCTGGGCTTCTTCTCGCGGTTGGACGCCAGCAGGGCCGCCCCGATGCCGCCGCCGAAGTCGCCCAGTGCGGCCACCTCGATCGCCGGCGGGTTCTTGTCGCTGAAGAGGTGGGGCATCATCGCCTTGCGGATCCGCTTCACGTACGGCTCACCGAAGCGCACTCCGAGGCCCCCGCCGATGATCACCGCCTCGACGTCGAGCAGGTTCACGGCCGATGCGACCCCGGCACCCAGGGCCTCGACGGCGCGGTCGATGAGCTCCTTCGCAAGCGGGTCCTCGGCCTTCAGGGCGCGTGCCCAGATGCCGCTTGTCAGCCGGTCGCGGTCCCGCTTCTCCATGATCTTGAAGAGGTCGGTCTTGGCGCCCTTCTTTTGCCGCTTTCGTGCCTCGATCTCCATCGCGGCCCGGCCGGCGTAGGCCTCCATGCAACCCCGGCGGCCGCACGTGCAGCGAGCGCCGTCCATCTTGACGACCATGTGGCCGATCTCCCCGGCCGCGCCACGCCCGAGCCACGGCTTGCCATTGAGGATGATGCCGCCACCCACACCCGTGCCCCAGAAGACGCCGATCAGGGAGTTGTAGTCCCGGCCGGCGCCCAGCTTGGCCTCGGCCTCTGTGGCGACGCCGACGTCGTTCCCGACGAAGACCTGAGTGCCGAGGGCGTCGGCGAGCCACGGGCCGGTCTCGAAGGTGCCCTCCCACCCGGGCAGGTTTCGCGCCTGGGACACGGAGCCGGTCGACTCGTCGACGTCCCCGGGGGATCCCACTCCCGCACTCGTGAGGTCGCCGGGCTCGATGCCCGCCTCCGCCGCCGCCTCGCGGAGCGCGTTCGCCATCTCCTTCGCAACGCCCGCGGGCTTCCCCTTGGTGGGAGTCGGGTGGCGCGACTGGCCGACCACGTTCCACTTGCTGTCCACGACGACCGCCTGGATCTTGGTGCCGCCGAGGTCGATGCCTCCACGCATCACGGGCTTTCTGGGGCTCACGCGCTCACTTTAGCCGCCCCTCGGACTCGATCACGCTCATCACGGCATTGATCAGCGAGAGGTGGGTGAACGCCTGCGGGAAGTTGCCAAGGTGGCGGCCGCTCTCCGCATCGATCTCCTCGGCGTAGAGCAGCAGCGGGCTCGCGAAGGACAACAGCTTCTCGCACAGCGCCCGCGCGCGGTCCGTCTCCCCGATCTGGGCGAGGGCCGTGACGAGCCAGAACGAGCAGATCGTGAACGTGCCCTCCTCGCCCTCGAGCCCATCGTCGGTGTGCTCGACGCGGTAGCGCAGTACCAGGCCGTCCTTCGTCAGCTCATCCGCGATCGCGAGCACGGTCTTACGGATGCGCTCGTCGTCCGGCGGCAGGAACCCCATGAGCGGGAGGAGCAGAAGCGACGCGTCGAGGGCATCGGTCTCGTAGTGCTGGACGAACACGCCTCGCTTGTCGACACCCTTGTCGCAGACCTCGGCCTTGATCTCGTCGGCCACCTTGCTCCAGCGCTCCGCTCGCTCCGTGTCGCCGCGGGCCTTCGCGAGCCGTGTGCCTCGATCCAGGGCGACCCAGCACAGGACCTTGGACGCCGTGAAGTCCTTGGGCTCGCCTCGCACCTCCCAGATGCCGCGATCGGGCTCCTGCCAGTGGGCGACGGCGTCCTCGACGAGGTCGGAGAGCAGTTCCCATGTCGTTGTCGGCATCTGCTGCGTCAGCCCGTGGCGGGCGTGGATCGAGATCGAGTCGAGCAGCATGCCCCACACGTCGTGCTGCTTCTGGTCCCAGGCACCGTTGCCGGTCCTCACCGGGCGGGCGCCCTCGTAGCCGGAGAGGTGGTCGAGCGTCTTCTCGGTGAGCTCGTGCTCGCCGCCGATCCCGTACATGATCTGGAGGGGGTTGGTGCCTACCGTCTGCATGACGAAGGCGAAGAACTCGAATGCCTCCCACTCGAAGTTCAGCGTGAAGAGGCCCCAGAGCATGAAGGCGGAATCGCGGATCCAGGTGAAGCGGTAGTCCCAGTTGCGCTCGCCGCCGGGCGTCTCCGGCAGCGACGTGGTGGCGGCGGCCATGATCGCCCCCGTGGGCGCGTAGCTCAGGCCCTTGAGCGTCAGCGCACTGCGCTCGAGGTAACTCCGCCAGGGATGGTCGGGGAAGTGGCCGCCCTTCAGCCAGTGCCGCCAGACCTGCGTCGTGTGCCATATCTGATCGGCGGCCTCCTCCGGAGAGCCAGGGATCTCATCTCCCCAGGAGAGCGCCGCGAAGGCCATCTCTCCCTCCTGGAGGGCCGCCCGCGCGGTTACGCGGGGTCCGGTGAGGCCGAGCGGCATGCTGCTGGTCAGTCGAAGCTCCAGATCCCCGCCCGGCACCGGCACCGCGGCGCTTTCGTACCCCTCGCCGTTGTAGCTCCAGGCCCCCGCCTCGCGCCCGTAGTCGAAGACCGGCAGGCAGTTGAGGATCACCTCGGCGGCACCGTCGACACAGGTGGCGACGCGGAGCAGGGTCCCGGCTGCCACGAAGTCGCCCGGGGCGCGCTTGTAGTGCTTGCGCCTGTCGCCGCCGTGCCAGCGGTGCATGACGAGGCAGTCATAGACCTGGAGCCAGCCCGTCGGCGTCTGCCACGTCGTCTCCAGGACGAGGCTGCCGGGGAGGTACCGCCGGTGGCTTGGCACCTCGATGCCCTCCGGCAGGAAGCCGAAGACGCCGGCGGACCGGTCGAGCATCGCGCCGAACACGCTCGGCGAGTCCGGGCGCGGCAGGCAGAGCCACTCGACCCTGCCTTCAGATGCGATCAGGGCGCAGGTCTCGCAGTCGGAGAGAAATGCGTAGTCCGCGATCGGTGGGAAGTCGCCGCGGGCGGCGCCGGCCTCGGACTCGGAGTCTCCCGCGGGCGTCGCGTCAAGTCCGGTCGGCTCGGTGGTCACGAGGCTGCGCTGGTGGGCCGGCGCCCGGCCCGGTAGCGCCGGATCAGGGTGTTGGTCGAGCTGTCGTGGCCGAGGTCCGGCTCATCGGCGGCCTCAAGCTCGGGGACGATCCGCTTGGCCAGCACCTTGCCGAGCTCGACGCCCCACTGATCGAAGGAGTCGATCCCCCAGATGGCGCCCTGTGTGAAGACGCTGTGCTCGTAGAGCGCGACGAGGGTTCCGAGCAGCTCGGGCGTCAGCTCAGCGGCCAGGATCGTGTTCGACGGCCGGTTGCCCTCGAAGACGCGGTGGGGGACCAGCTCCTCGGGCGTTCCCTCCTCGCGAACCTGGTCGGCGGTCTTGCCGAAAGCAAGCGCCTCGGTCTGCGCAAACACATTCGCCATCAGCAGGTCGTGATGTTCGCCGATCGGATTGAGCGATCGCTCGAAGCCGATGAAGTCGGACGGGATGAGCTCCGTCCCCTGATGGATCAGCTGGTAGAAGGAGTGCTGCCCGTTGGTGCCCGGCTCGCCCCAGTAGACGGCCCCGGTCTGGTAATCGACGCGGCGGCCGTCCAGCGTGACGTGCTTGCCGTTGGACTCCATCGTCAGCTGCTGCAGGTAGGCCGGGAAGCGATGGAGGTACTGGTTGTAGGGGAGGACAGCGACCGTCTGCGCGCCGAAGCAGTCCCCGTACCAGACGGCGAGCATCCCCATCAGCGCCGGCAGGTTGCTCTCGGTGGGCGTCTCGAGGAAATGCTCGTCCATCGCGTGGAAGCCCGCGAGCATCTCGCCGAAGCGGTCTGGGCCGATGGCGAGCATGGTTGAGAGACCGATGGCGGAGTCCATCGAGTACCTACCGCCGACCCACTCCCAGAAGCCGAACATGTTGTCGGTATCGATCCCGAACTCCGAGACCCCCTCCGCGTTCGTCGACACTGCGACGAAGTGCTTGGCGACTGCGCTCTCGTCGCCGAGCGCGTCGAGGGACCACTGCCGGGCGGTGTGGGCGTTGGTCATCGTCTCGAGCGTCGTGAACGTCTTCGACGAGATGATGAAGAGCGTCTCGTCGGGGTCCAGGTCGCGCGTGCACTCGACGAAATCGGTCCCATCGACGTTCGAGACGAAGCGGAAGGTCATGTCGCGCTTCGAGTAGTGGCGGAGCGCCTCGTAGGCCATCACCGGCCCGAGGTCGGAGCCCCCGATGCCGATGTTGATGACGTTGCGAATCGGCTTGCCGGTCTGCCCCTTCCACTCGCCGCTTCGCACCTTCTCGCAGAAGGCGGCCATGCGATCGAGCACCCCGTGGACCTCCTTGACGACGTCGACGCCGTCCACCACCAGCGAACGGTCGCGCGGCATTCGCAGCGCCACGTGGAGCACGGAGCGGTTCTCCGAAACGTTGATCCGATCGCCGCGGAACATCGCTTCGCGGCGTGCGGGCATGCCGCACTCGTCCGTCAGCGCGGTGAGCAGGCCGATCGTCTCGTCGTTGATCCGGTTCTTCGAGTAGTCGAGGTAGAGCCCCGCGCCCCCGGCCGCCATGCGCTCGCCGCGGTCGGGGTCGGCGGCGAACAGGTCGCTCAGCCGAGTGTCACGGATCTCCCCGAAGTGTGCCTCGAGCGCCTTCCAGGAGGGCTGTTCCCTGAGGGGTGTGACGGTGGGCGCCTCGGTCACGAGGCCGGCTTCTCAGCGTGGCCCCCGAACCCCTTGCGCATCGCCGACAGCACCTTGTCGGCGTAGTCGTCCAGGCCGCGTGAGGCGAACCTGGAGTAGAGAGCCATTGTGAGAACTGGAGCCGGGACGCCCTCCTCGATCGCGGCGATCGATGTCCAGCGGCCCTCGCCCGAGTCGGATACGCGACCGGTGTACTCGGACAGGTCAGGCGATTCCTGAAGGGCCTGGGCGGTCAGGTCGAGCAGCCAGGAGCCGATCACGCTGCCGCGGCGCCAGACCTCGGCCACGTCCGGGAGGTCGATGTCGTACTGGTAGTACTCGGGGTGCTCGAGGGGCGTGGTCTCGGCGTCGACCTCCTGCTTGGCCTTGCCGATGTTCCCGTTCTTGAGGATGTTCAGGCCCTCGGCGTAGGCGGCCATGATCCCGTACTCGATCCCGTTGTGGACCATCTTCACGAAGTGGCCCGCGCCATTGGGCCCGCAGTGGAGATATCCCTGCTCGGACGCTAAGGGATCGCCCGACCGCCCGGGCGTCCGCCCAGCGGACTCGACACCCGGGGCGAGTGTGGCGAAGATCGGGTCGAGTCTCCCGACCGCCTCGTCGGGTCCGCCGATCATCAGGCAGTAGCCGCGATCGAGCCCCCAGACGCCGCCACTCGTGCCGACGTCGACATAGTGGATCCCGTCCTCGGCGAGCCGCTTCGCTCGCCTGATGTCGTCGCGGTAATACGAGTTGCCGCCGTCGATCACGGCGTCGTCCTCGTCCAGCAGCGGGACCAACTCGTCGAGCGTTCCGTCGACCACGGCAGCCGGAACCATTAGCCAGATGGATCGGGGCTTCTCGAGCTTGGCGACGAAGTCCGCCATCGACTCCGAGCCGGTCGCCCCCTCGCCGGCGAGTGACTTGACGGAGTCCGGGGAAACGTCGTAGACCACGCAGTCGTGGCCCGCCTTCATCAACCGCCGGACCATGTTCGCGCCCATGCGGCCCAGTCCGATCATTCCGAGTTGCATCGCGTAGCTCCTTTCCGGTGCAGTCCGGACTGTCTAGGCCCTGCTCACCCTGTGGTTGCGAGTCTGCGGGACTCCGACTCGATCGATTCCAAGAGGTCGTTCCAGCTCTTGTTGAAGGACTCCTTGCCCTCCCGCTGAAGCCGGGCGGCGAGCTCGTCCGTGTCGATGCCCGCGGCCTGGAACTGGGCCAGCACCTCGTCGGCGTCCCCGCCGTCGGACGGGATCGGATCGCCGACCTGTCCATGGTCCGCGAAGGCCAGGAGGGTCTTGTCGGGCATCGTGTCGATCGTGTCCGGCGCCGCCAGCGCCTCGATGTAGAGGACGTCGGACGCGTTCGGGTCCTTGGTGCCGGTGCTGGCGAACAGGAGGCGTTGACGGAACGCCCCGTCGCCGGCGAGCTTCTGGAAGCGGTCGGACTCGAGCAACTCGCGGTAGGCGCGATACGCGTGCTTGCCGATCGCGACGCCCAGACGGTTGCGCAGCTCGTCCGGGACCTCATCGGCCACCGCGACGTCCCAGCGGCTCATGAACAGCGATGCCACCGAGCGCACCCCTGGGTCCAGACCGTCGGCGATGCGGCGCTCGATGCCTCGCATGTAGGCCTCGGCGGCGGCGAGATACTGGTCGGTCGAGAAGAGCAGCGTGACGTTGATGGCGATGCCGGCGTAGATAGACGCCTCGATCGCCTCGCATCCTGCTTCCGTACCCGGGATCTTGATGAACAGGTTGTCCCGCCCTCCCTGGTCGTGGAGCTTCTGGGCCTGCTCGATCGTCATTGGAGCGTCGTCGGCGAGCAGTGGCGAGACCTCCATGGACACGAAGCCGTCCTCGCCGTCGCTCTCCTCGTGGACGCCGCGGAACAGATCGGCGGCGCCCTGCAGGTCCTGCAGCGCCAGGGCGAAGAAGATGTCCTCCGGGTCGACGCCCTGCTCGGTGAGCTCCGTGATCTGCTCGTCGTAGGCGTCGCCACCCGTGATCGCCTTGTCGAAGATCGTGGGGTTGGACGTCAGGCCCGTGACCGAGAGCTCGTCGATGTAGCGGGCGAGCGTGCCGTCGCTCAGCATGGTGCGGGTGATGTTGTCGAGCCAGAGGCTCTGACCAAGGTCGTGGAGTGCTTGTGTTGGCTTCATTTCAGGAGCTCCTTCGCTGCCTCAGCGACGCGCTCGGGGGTGAAGCCGAACTTCCGCTGGACCTCCTTCAGAGGTGCGGACGCGCCGAACGTGTGCATACCGACGATCTGTCCCTGCGGGCCGACGTAGCGGTCCCAACCCAGGGTCGAGCCCTGCTCCACCGCGACGCGGGCCTGTACCGCCAGGGGCAGCACGCTCTCGCGGTAATCGTCCTCCTGGAGGTCGAACAGGTACCAGGAGGGAAGGCTGACGACTCGGGCCTGCACTCCGTCCGAGCGTAACTCCTCGTAGGCGCCGATGGCGAGCGCCACCTCGCTACCCGTCGCGATGAGGATCACCTCAGGCTCGCCGTCGGCATCGGCCAGCACGTAGCCGCCGCGCGCAAGGCCCTCCGCCGATGCGTACACGGAGCGGTCGAGGATCGGGACGTCCTGCCGGGTCAGGATCAGCGCCGTGGGCTGGTGGCGCTGCTGCATCATCACGCGCCAGGCCTCGGAGACCTCGTTCGCATCGCAGGGCCTGATCACGTTCAGCCCCGGCACGGCGCGCAGCGAGGCGAGCTGCTCCACCGGCTGGTGGGTGGGACCGTCCTCGCCCAGCCCGATCGAGTCGTGGCTGAACCAGTGGATCACCGGGAGCTCCATCAGGGACGAGAGGCGGATTGCGGGCCGCGCGTAGTCCGAGAAGGTCAGGTAGGTCGACCACACGGGCCGGAGCTTGCTGAGCGCGAGGCCGTTGGATATCGCGGCTGATCCGTGCTCCCGGATGCCGTAGTGCAGATCTCGTCCCCTGCGATCTTCGGGCTGGAAAGCCGCCGAGCCCTCGCCGTCGAAGTCGAGGCCGCTACCGGCCGAGCCGGTGAGGTCCGCGGAACCGCTCATGAGCCACGGGACCCTCGCGGCGATCGCGTTCAACGCTTGGTGCGACGCCTTGCGGGTCGCCAAGCCCTTCTCGTCGGGCTCGAAGCTCGGGATGTCGGCATCCCACCCCTCGGGCAGGGCGCGGCGCTGCATCTGGTCGATCTCGGTGGCGACCTGGGGGTCGCCGTCGGCGAGCCGCTGGTCCCACTCGGTGCGCAGCCGCCGCCCCCGCTCGCCGACGCCGCGCGCGAAGTGCTCGTAGACGCCGTCCGGGACCAGGAACTGAGCATCCTCCGGCCAGCCGTACGCCCGCTTGGTCTCACGGACCTCCTCCTCGCCCAGCGGCTCGCCGTGTGCCTCGGCCGTGTCCTGCTTGTGCGGGGAGCCGTAGCCGATGTGGCTGTCGACGATGATCAGCGTGGGCCGGTCCCTTTCCTCCTTGAACTCCTGGAAGGCGCGGGTGAGGAGCTCGAGGTCGTTGGCGTCGCCGACCCGGGTGACGTTCCAGCGGTAGCCCATGAAGCGGGCGGCGACGTCGTCCTCGTACGCGAGCTCCGTGTGCCCGTCGATCGTGATGTGGTTGTTGTCGTAGATCCAGCAGAGGTTGTCCAGGCGCTGGTGCCCGGCGAACGAGGCGGCCTCGTTGGAGACCCCCTCCATGAGGCAGCCGTCGCCGGCGATCGCGTAGGTGTCGAAGTCGTAGACCTGGCTGCCATAGCGCGCCTGCAGCCACTTGCCGGCGACCGCCATTCCCACCGAGGTGGCGATGCCCTGCCCGAGCGGCCCCGTCGTGGTCTCGACTCCCGACGTGAGGTGGTACTCCGGGTGGCCGGGGCAGTGGGAGTCCAGCTGGCGGAACGATTTGATGTCGTCCATGCTCACGGCGGGCTCGCCCAGGACCTCGTACTCAGGATCGACGGCCTCCACCCTCGCCAGGTGCAGCAGCGAGTACAGGAGCATCGAGGCGTGCCCGGCCGAGAGGACGAAGCGGTCGCGGTTCGGCCAGATCGGATCGGTGGGGTCGAACCGCAGAAAGCGCTGCCACAGCGTGTACGCGACGGGAGCCATCGCCATCGGCGTGCCGGGATGGCCCGAGTTGGCCTTCTGGATGGCGTCGATCGACAGCGTCCGGATCGTGTTGATGCAGAGCGTGTCGATGTCCGTTGCGACCGGTTGGGCGACGGTGGCCATCGGTGTCCGATCCTAGTCCAACCTGTGCTCAGCCAGCTAAACGACTCCGGACACGACGGGGACATCGCTTAGATTCCACATCCGTGCCGGACGAGTCGCCTATCGACACCGAGAAGCGGGTGGCCGCCGAGGCCGCCGCCGAGCTCGTGGAGGATGGGACGAAGGTGGGGCTCGGAACCGGCTCCACGGTCGCCTTCCTGCTCCCGGCGCTCGCCGCGCGCCAGCTCTCGATCCACTGCGTCGCCACCTCGCCGGAGACCGAGCGGAACGCTCGGGAGCTCGGCATCGACGTCGGGTCGTCCGCGAGCGTGGATCGCCTCGACATCGCGATCGACGGGACTGACCAGGTCACGCCGGACGGCTGGCTGATCAAGGGCGGCGGCGGCGCGCACTTTCGCGAGAAGATCGTCGCGGCGGCCGCCGACCGGTTCATCGTCATCGGCGATTCGAGCAAGCCGGTGGATCAGCTCTCGGCTCCGGTTCCCCTCGAACTCGCCAAGTTCGGGCTCGCTGCGACGATGCGGGAGGTCGGCGAAGTGGAGCTGCGGGACGTGCTCGAGAGCCCTGACGGCGGCCTGATCGCCGACTACCGGGGGCCGGTCGGTGATCCTGCCGAGCTGAGTGCCTGGCTCGCATCCATCCCGGGGGTCGTCGGGCACGGCCTGTTCCCGCCGAAGCTCGTGAGCGAGGTGCTCATCGGCCGCGGCGAGAGCGCCGAGCGCCTCGAGCTCGCCCGGGGTTGAGTGCTCCGATGGCGGACCAGCGCGGCTGGCGGACGTGGTGGGTCAAGCGGCGCTGGTACGAGCGCAACCGGAGTCTCCGGCGCCGGTGGCGGATCAACCGCCACATGGCGCGGTCCGGCGCGTTCATCCGCTACCCGGTGGAGGGCGAAGTGCTGGAGGCACTGGACGACGGTCGCCTGAAGATCGGCGAGGGGACGCTGCTGGAGCCGGGCTGTTGGCTCACGCTCTCCCCCGAGGCTCGGATCGAGATCGGCGCGGGCTGCTTTCTCAACCGCAACGTGATGCTCGCCGCCTGCGACCGGATCGAGATCGGCGACCACGTCATGTTCGCGAATGGGTGCTTCGTGGGCGACGCTGCGCACCGCTTCGATGACCCGGACAAGCCCATCACGTGGCAGGGGTTCACCTCCAAGGGCCCGGTGCTCATCGGCTCCAACTGCTGGTTCGGCGTCAACTGCGTCGTGACGAGCGGTGTCGAGATCGGCGAGCGCTGCGTCATCGGCGCCAACTCGGTGGTCATCGCGGACCTCCCGCCACGCGTGATCGCGGCCGGAATCCCCGCGAAGGTGATCCGGGAGATCGACTTCCAACGCAATGGAGAGCAGGAAGTGGTTGATTAACGATGTGCCTGACGGACCTGGAGATCGCCGCCCTAATGGCCCGCGAACGATTGCGGCGCCTGTCGCAGCGCTCGCGACGGCCCTCCTTACGGCCGCGTTCGCCGGCTGCGGGGGCGGGAGCAGCACCAGCACCAGCGCGTCGGTGAGTACGACACGGTCCACCTCGACTCAGACCCCGCCGACGAGCAGCACCACCATCTCCACCACGGCGACGGTCAAGGAGGCCAATCATCCACCGACGCCCACCGCGGCCGTGAGACTCCTCCTGCTCTCGTCCACCCCCCAAACGGGCTGCAGCAGTGACGTCGTCACGCAGCACTATCTGCGGGCCGCGTACGGCGACCGAGGGGCCTGCTTGAAGGCGGTCTCATCGAAGAACGCCGCGAAGTCGCTGGGCGCAGTTGGGACGAGGATCACCGACCGCACGGCCATGGTGACCGTCCATCCGGTCGGCGGCATCTACGATGGCGAGAAGATCACCGTTTCGCTCATCAAGAACGGAGCCGGGTGGCAGGTCGATGGCATCAAGTCCAACGCCCCGGTTGGCCCGTGACCGCGCGGAAGGGGACCTATTCCATCGTTGCCCGGGACCCCGACACGGGGGAGCTCGGCGTTGCGGTGCAGTCGCATTGGTTCTCCGTTGGCTCGATCGTTTCTTGGGCGGAGCCGGGCGTGGGGGCGGTTGCGACCCAGTCGATCGCGGAGCCTGCGTACGGGCCCCGGCTGCTGGATCGACTTCGAGGCGGCCAGGCTCCGGGGGAGGCGCTCGACGAGCTGCTGGCCCACGACCAGCAGGCGCGAGTCCGCCAGGTCTCCGTGGTCGACTCGCACGGAGCGGTCGCCGTCCAGACGGGCGATGGGTGCATCCCGTACGCCGGGCATGTGGAGGGCGACGGCTTCAGCGCTCAGGCGAACATGATGGCCGGGCCGGAGGGCTGGCCGGAGATGGCCGAGGCTTTCTCGGCCTC
>DASQCL010000005.1:0-2421 GCA_035634715.1 Solirubrobacterales bacterium | reverse complement strand
TACTTCTCCCGGGCTCGCGGGCAGGGCCTGAAGGAGGCCGACGTCGCCCTGGTCGTGGGCGTGCCGCTCGACTTCCGCCTCGCCTTCGGCGGCTCGTTCGGCGAGGAGACCCGGATCGTCTCGCTGGACACCGCACCCAGCAAGCTCGCCGCGACCCGCCAGCCGGAGATCGAGCTGGTCGGCGACATCCCCGCGACTCTCGCGGCCCTGCGCCAGACGGCCGCGTCCCCCGAGGGCGAACGCGGCCGTGGCGCCAATCCCTGGCTCGCCGCGCTTCGAGAAACGGAGTCCGCGAAGCGCGAGTCTGAGGTCAGCGATCTTTCAGACGATCGGGCACCCCTACACCCCGTCCGCATCTACGCGGAGCTCAACGACCTGCTCGACCGCGACGCGATCGTGATCGGCGACGGCGGCGACTTCGTCTCCTACGCCGGCCGCTTCATCCAGACGTACGAGCCGGGCGCCTGGATGGACCCGGGCCCGTACGGCTGCCTCGGGGCGGGGCCGGGGCAGGCGATCGGCGCCGCGACGGCCCATCCCGATCGCCAGATCTGTCTCCTCCTCGGCGACGGCGCATTTGGGTTCTCCGGGATCGAGTTCGACACGATGGCGCGCCACGGCCTTCCCCTCGTCGGGGTCATCGGCAACAACGGCATCTGGGCGCTCGAGCACCACCCGATGAAGTTCCTCTACGGCTACTCGATGGCGGCGGAGCTCCGCCCCGCCACCCGCTACGACCAGATCGCGGAGGCGCTCGGCTGTCACGCCGAGCTCGTCACGAAGCCGGATGAGCTGCGGCCGGCCCTCGAGCGCGCCTTCGGCGCCGGCGGCCCGGCGCTGGTCAACGTTCTCACCGACCCCGAGGTCGTCTACCCGCGCAAGGCCGTCCTGGCCTAGCTGGGCGACCAACTCTCAGGGATTCGCGGACACGTCGGCGGCGAGCGCGAAGGGGCTGCCTTCGCTGTCGCGGCAGATCGCCCACCGCTCGCCCGGGTGGATCACCGTGCCACCGCTTTCCCGAATGCGTTCGAGCGTCGCCGGCAGGTCGGCGACGGTGAAGTAGGGCAGGGAGGCGGTGTCGCCGGGGCCGGGGCCGCGTTCGTGAACCCCAAGCCGAAGCCCGTCGGCCCGCACCTCCCATCCGGAGCCGGCCTCTTGTGGGCGCGGCTTGAGGGCAATCCCCAGCACGTCCCGCCAGAAGCGCAGCGCCCGATCGGGATCGTCGGCGGGAAATTCGATCAGCGGTTCGGGCACGGAGCGAGTATGGCGACCGGACGCTGGATCGGTGACCTCGTACCGTGTCCCGGCGTGGCCCAGCTCCGGAACATCGCGATCATCTCCCACGTCGACCACGGGAAGACGACCCTGGTCGACGCGATGCTGCGCCAGGCCGGGACGTTCGCGGCGCATGAGCACCTGGTCGAGCGCGTCATGGACTCCGGCGAGCAGGAGCGAGAGCGCGGGATCACGATCCTCGCCAAGAACGCCTCCCTCAGGCTGCCCTCGCCCGACGGCGAGGAGATCAAGATCAACATCGTCGATACCCCCGGGCACGCCGACTTCGGCGGCGAGGTCGAACGGGGGCTCTCGATGGTCGACGGCGTGCTGCTCCTGGTCGACGCCTCCGAGGGGCCTCTGCCGCAGACGCGGTTCGTATTGCGAAAGGCCCTGGAGCAACAGCTGCCGCTCATCCTCGTCGTGAACAAGGCGGATCGCCCGGACGCTCGCCCCGCCGAGGTCGTGGACGCCGTCTACGACCTGTTCCTCGACCTCGACGCCACTGAAGACCAGATCGAGTTCCCGATCGTCTACGCCTCCGCGAAGGAGGGATGGGCCACGCTCGACCTCTCCTCGCCGGGCGGGGACCTGGGGCCGCTGTTCTCAACTCTGGCCGCGGCGATCCCGGCGCCCAGCGGCGATCCCGCCGCGCCGCTTCAGGCGCGGGTCACGAACCTGGACGCCTCCCCCTACTACGGGCGGCTCGCCGTCTGCCGTGTTCACCGGGGGACGATCAGTCGCAGCGCGGAGGTCGCCTGGTGCCGGCGCGACGGCAGCGTGTCGCGTGGGCGCATCGCGGCGCTGTACGTGACCGAGGGCCTCCAGCGCGTCGAGGTCGAGGAGGCCGGGGCCGGGGAGATCGTGGTCGTCGCCGGGATGGACGAGGTCACGATCGGCGAGACCCTCGCCGCGCTCGACGAGCCGGAGGCACTGCCGCTGCTCGCCGTGGACGAGCCCGCGCTGGCGATGACGATCGGCGTCAACACCTCGCCTCTCGCCGGAGGCTCCGGCAGCAAGCTCACCGGGCGCCAGCTCGAGGAGCGACTGCGCGACGAGCTCGTCGGCAATGTTTCGATTCAGCTGCGCGACACCGAGGCCACCGACGCGTGGGAGGTGCAGGGAAGGGGAGAGCTGCAGCTGGCC
>DASQCL010000004.1:0-8282 GCA_035634715.1 Solirubrobacterales bacterium | reverse complement strand
AGCGGTCAACCACCGCGGCCCCACGCTCGGCTTCCGGGTCACCGAGGGCGATACCACGCTCTGCTACATCCCGGATCACGAGCCGGCGCTCGGCACGGCCCTCGCGGAGACCGAGCCGGAGTGGATCTCCGGCTATGAGCTCGCTCGTGACGCGGACCTCCTGATCCACGACTGCCAGTACGCGGACGACGAGTACCCACTCCACGTCGGCTGGGGCCACTCGGGCATGAGCGACGCGTTGACCTTCGGATCGCGGGTCGGCGCGCGGAGCATGCTCCTCTTCCACCACGATCCCCTGCACGCCGACGGCTTCCTGGACGAGCTCCACGCGACGGCCCGACGCCGCTGGTCGGAGCTCGGCGGTGACCCGGCGATGATCGCGATGGGCATGGAGAGCGAGGAGCTCGAGATCGGCGCCACCGCGGCGCCGGCCGGCTTCGCGACGACCGCCTGACCCGCTCCCCCCGGCCGCCTCCGCCCCGATCACGGTTGCGAGCAGGGACTTTCGACACTCGTTACAAGGCCGAGCCGGAAATTCTCGACACGCGGCCAGCGACTCCGCGCGCTCGGGCCCGTAGCTTTGGCTCAAATTCCGAGATTCGCCATTGTCGGCGCCACCTCGGCCGCCTAGAGTACGGCGCGCCGGTTAGGCGCTAGCTGGCTATTTGCCCGCCCATCCGGGACGTTCGGACAACGGAAGCAGACAAGGAGACAGACCACAGATGGCCACGACTGCCAGCACGCCCAGCACCGACCACAAGGACATCATCGCCCGCGTCGACGAGGACGGGGTCGAGTTCATCCGCCTCTGGTTCACGGACATCAACGGACAGCTGAAGAGCTTCTCCGTGGGCCGCGAGGAGCTCGAGGGCGCCCTCGCCGACGGCATGGGCTTCGACGGCTCGTCGATCACCGGCTTCAACGCGATCGAGGAGTCGGACATGATCGCGATGCCCGACCCGGACACTTACACCCTGCTTCCGTGGCGCACCCACGGCGAGAAGGGCAACGTCGCGCGGATGTTCTGCGACGTGCTGAAGCCCGGCGGGGAGCCCTACGAGGGCGATCCGCGCTTCGTGATGCGCCGCGCTCTCGCGAGGGCGAAGGACATGGGCTTCGACACGTTCAACCTCGGGCCGGAGCTCGAGTTCTTCTACTTCGCGTCCGACGACCTCCCCGATGACGGC
Organism: Solirubrobacterales bacterium; assembly: GCA_035634715.1. Classification (GTDB taxonomy): domain Bacteria; phylum Actinomycetota; class Thermoleophilia; order Solirubrobacterales; family 70-9; genus AC-56. The sequence goes on along the minus strand of DASQCL010000004.1, from coordinate 7,095 downwards.
GTCCCGGAGATCCTCGACAAGGGCGGCTACTTCGACCTCACCACGCTCGACGCCGCATCCGACCTGCGGCGCGACACCGTGAACGCACTGAAGGCGGTCGGGATCCCGGTCGAGTACACCCACCACGAGGTCGGCCCCTCACAGCACGAAATCGACATGCGTTATGCGGAGGGCCTGAAGATGTCGGACGCGGCGATGACCTACCGGATCGTGGTCAAGGAGATCGCCGCCGAGCACGGCGTCTACGCGACGTTCATGCCCAAGCCGCTCTTCGGCGAGAACGGCTCCGGAATGCACACCCACCAGTCGTTGTTCTCCGGCGGCAAGAACGCCTTCTACGACGCCGAGGGCGACCACCACCTGTCCGAGGCGGCGAAGTCATACATCGCCGGCCTGCTCCGCCACGCGCGTGAGATCGCGGCGCTCTTCGCCCCCAACGTCAACTCCTACAAGCGGTTGGTGCCGGGCTACGAGGCTCCCGTCTATTGCGCCTGGTCGCAGAGGAACCGCTCGGCGCTCGTTCGCGTGCCGATGTATCACCCCGGCAAGGAGCAGGCGACCCGCTGCGAGCTCCGCTGTCCGGACCCCTCCTGCAATCCGTACCTGACGTTCGCGGCGATGCTCCATGCCGGCCTCGACGGGATCGAGCACGGCTACGAGTGCCCGGAGCCGATGGAGCGCAACCTGTACGAGCTCTCGCACGACGAGCGCATCGAGCGCGGCATCGAGCAGCTCCCTGAGACGCTCGGCGAGGCGATCGACGTGTTCGCGGAGTCCGATCTGATGCGTCGCGCGCTCGGCGACCACATCTTCGACCGCTATGTCGAGTTGAAGCGCTCCGAGTGGGAGGAGTACCGCGTCCAGGTCACCCGGTGGGAGCTCGAGAAGTACCTGCCCGTTCTCTGAGCCGCTTCGAAGTCCGCCCGAGCTAGTCGCCCAGCCGCGCCTCGCGGCGGGCGCGCTCGGCTGCCGCCTTGGCCTGCGCCTCCGCCTCCTGGTGGAGGCGCTCGGCCAGGAGGCGCGCTGTCATTCCAGGGGTTTGGGCGGCTCCATGCCCGACTTACGCATGCCGTCCTCGATTCGCTCGATGACCCGCTCGACGACCTTGACCCGCGCGTAGCGCTTCGAGTCGGCCTCGACCAGCTCCCACGGGGCGTTCGGCTGGTCGGTGCGGGCAAACATGTCCTCAACCGCCTCGATGTATGCCTCGCGCTTGTCGCGGTTGCGCCAATCCTCGTCGGTGAGCTTCCAGGTCTTCAGCGGGTCGCTCTCGCGCCCCTTGAAGCGCTTCAACTGCTCCTCCGCGGAGATGTGCAGCCAGAACTTCACGAGGATCATCCCCTCGGCGGAGAGACTGGCCTCGTACCCGTTGATCTCGTCATAGGCGCGCAGCCACTGCTCACGGGTGGCGAACTCCTCGACCCTCTCTACCAGGACCCGCCCGTACCAAGAGCGGTCGAACACGGCCATGCCGCCCCAGCCGGGCAGCGACAGGGAGAACCGTGACAGGAAGTGGTGGCGCTTCTCGTCCGACGTCGGGGCGGCGAACTGCACGACCCGCACGTGCCGCGGGTCGAGCGGCGCCACGAGCCGCTTGATCGCCCCGCCCTTTCCCGACGCGTCCCAGCCCTCGAAGACCACACAGAGTGGTGGGCCGACCTGGTGGTCTCCGATCAGGCCGGCCAGGGTCAGGCGCAGCTGTGCCAGCCGCTCCCAGCCGCGTTCCAGTGCGCGCTCCTCGTCCTTGCGGCTGAGCGTCTTCGACAGGTCCAGTTCGTCCAGACGTCCCACGGGTGCCGATCCTCTCAGCTACGAGCTCAGTAGGGGTTGGGGAGCGGCCCGGGCGCGTCCGGCTTCTCGGTGGTGACGTTGAGCGCCAGCGGGAGGGCCAGGGAGGCGAGGAAGATGAGGATGATCCCAATGGCCACCAGCCACCGCGAGCGGAACAGGTGGCCGAAGATCGCGATCGCGAAGCCCGCGATCATGAGCGACACGTAGGGACCGATCGTATGCGGGAGGATCCCGGAGGTCGCCATCCGCTCATTATCATCGCCGACATGGCCGATACCGCCGAACCAGGGTCCGTCGCCGACGTCATGCAGTCACTGGGCGAGGTGGGGTACCTCGCGGACGAGCCCGCAGCCCTGGTCGCCTACCTGGCGCAGCGCCTCGGCAAGCCCGTCCTCGTGGAGGGCCCGGCGGGAGTGGGCAAGACCGAACTGGCCAAGGCCACGTCCCGGGCGACCGGGCGCGACCTGATTCGCCTCCAGTGCTACGAGGGCCTCGACGAGGCAAAGGCGCTGTACGAATGGAACTATCGCAAGCAGCTGCTGCGCATTCAGGCCGAAGCCGCTGAAGGTGGACAGCCTGACTGGGACCCGGCAGCGCCCGGACGCGGAGCGGAGGACGCGGCCGGAGAGGTGATGTCCGACATCTTCAGCGAGGAATTCCTCCTCACACGCCCCTTGCTGCAGGCGATCGCGTCGACGGAGCCGGTCGTGCTACTGATCGACGAGATCGACAAGACGGACCAGGAGTTCGAGGCGATGCTCCTCGAGGTGCTCTCGGACTTCCAGATCTCGATCCCCGAGCTGGGCGTGATCGAGGCCCGCACCCATCCGATCGTGGTGCTCACCTCGAACAACTCCCGCGAGCTCACCGAGGCGCTCAAGCGCCGCTGCCTCTACCTGTGGCTGGACTACCCGGAGGTCGAGCGCGAGATGGAGATCGTGCGCCTCCACACGCCGGAGATCGACGAGCAGCTCGCCCGGAGGCTGGTCGAGGTCATCCACATGGTCCGTCAGCTCGACCTCAAGAAGCCGCCCTCGATCGCCGAATCGATCGACTGGGCGCGCGCTCTGCTCCTGCTGGGCGCCGACGACATCGACGGCGCCCTCTTCGCGCGGACGATGAGCATCATCGTCAAGCACCGCACCGACATGGACCTGGTGGCCGAGCGGGTCGGGATGAAGCTCGGCGGCGTCAAGGGCCTCGGCGCGGAAGCGGCGGGATGAGCCCGCTCCCGCCCGGGCTGGCGCCACGACTCGTCTCGTTCTGCGAGGAGCTCCGAGGCGAGGGCGTCGCGATCGGGACCTCGGAGATCCTCGATGCCTTCGAGGCCCTTGACACGGTGCCCTGGACGCGCGAGGAGGACTTCCGCGAGGCCCTCGCGGCGACCGTCGCGAAATCGCAGGAGGACCGCCGGGTGTTCGAGTTGCTCTTCGACCGCTATTTCTTCCGCGCCGCGGAGTTCGAGGCGCTCGAGCGCGGCATCGGCGAGGACCGCCGCTACGACGGCGGCGAGGGCCTCGACCTGAACGAGCTTCGCGAAGCGGTGCGCCAGGCGATCGCCGACGGCCGCGACGGCGAGATGCGCGACCTCGCGAGGCTTGCGATCGCCGCCTTCGGCCGCCAGGGCGAGGGGTCGGGCGTGATCGGCGTCGACGTGCAGAGGATTCGCCGGACGCTCGGTCTGCAGTCACAGGGGCGCGGTGAGAAGGGCGACGTTGCGCTCGATCGCGAGCAGATCAACCAGTTCGAGCGCCACCTTCGCCGTGAGCTCGAGCGGGACCTGATCGAGCGCACCGAGAAGCTTCCACCCTCGCGCCCGCTCGCCGAGCTGGATCGCGCGCTGCCCACGAGCCCCGCCCAGGACCTCGCCGCGGTCCACCGCTCCGTCACCCAGCTCAAGCGCCGCCTGGCGACCCTGGGGCACGAGCAGCGCGGGCGGCGCCGGGGCGCCGCCGTTGACATGCGGCGAACGATGCGCGCCTCGCTCGACACCGGCGGCGTCCCGCTGCGCCTGAAGTACCGGCCCAAGCATCCGCGGCGGCCCGAGATCTACGTCCTCTGCGACGTCTCGACGTCGGTGACGTCGGCGAGCGTCTTCTTCCTCTCGGTGCTCCACGCGCTGCACGACTCGTTCCGCAAGCTCCGGAGCTTCGTCTTCATCGAGCGGATCTCGGAGGTGACCGACGTCTTCGAGCGCGAGCGCGACTTCCGGTCGATCTCCGAGCGCATCAGCCGCGAGGGCGGCGTCGCCGACGTGTCCGGATACACCGACTACGGCCGGGTTTGGCTCGAGTTCCTGGAGGAGATCGTCGACGACCTGGGCCCCCGCTCGACCGTGATCGTGCTCGGTGACGCGCGCACCAATGGCCGCGAGCCTCAAGCCGAGGTCTTCGCCCAGATCGCCGAGCGCGCCGGCCGCACCTTCTGGCTCAACCCCGAGCCACGCCTCTACTGGAACTACGGCGACTCGGTGATGGCCGCCTACGAGCGCCACTGCACGGCGGCGTTCGAGTGCTGGACGACCCGCCACCTGGAGAACTTCGTGAACGTCGTGGCGGGCGGCACTCCGCTGGTCCCGCAGTCCTAACCCCCTCCGGCCCGCGATTGTGGGATTTGTCGGACATATCGCTACGAATCCGACAATCGCGACTTTGGGGAGGCGGTGCGGCCGCCGATGGCGGGTAGACTCCTCACCGTTGAACGACAGGGGTGCTCGCGGGCTAGCGGGCTGAGATAGCGCCTCTGGAAACACCACCTGGCGCTGACCCTTAGAACCTGTGCGGTAATGCGCGCGGAGGGAGCATGCGAACGACTTCCGAGGCTCCCATAGCGGAGCCTCAATCGGTTAATAGGAGTGCCGGGGCGGAGCAGCGCGGCGCGCGCTCCAACCCCCGGAGCGGCGACGCGACGACTCCTGTGGCGGGGGTCGAGGTGGATGGCCTAGGGCACTCGTTCGGTGAGCTCGAGGTCATCGAGCGGGTGGACCTTCGCGTCCAGCCCGGCGAGGTGCTGGGCGTCGTCGGGCCGTCGGGGTGCGGGAAGTCGACGCTGCTGGAGCTCATCAGCGGCCTGCGGGAGCCAACCGCGGGCGAGATCTCGGTCCACGGTGAGGTGGACAGCGCCGCTCGCCTGCAGAGCTGCGCCTACATGCCGCAGCGCGACCTGCTCCTGCCCTGGCTCTCGGCGATCGACAATGCCGCGCTTGCGCTGCGGAACCGGGGCGCCTCGCGGAGCGCCTCCCGCCGCGAAGCCCACCCCCTCTTCGAGCGCTTCGGGCTCGCAGGCTTCGAGCGGACGAGGCCGGCGGAGCTGTCCGGCGGCATGCGCCAGCGGATCGCGTTTCTCCGCACGCTTCTGGCCGGCAAGCCCGTGCTCCTGCTGGACGAGCCGTTCGCCTCGCTCGACGCCATCACCCGCGCCGAGATGCAGGAGTGGCTGGCAGAGGCGCTGGCGGCCGAGTCGCGGACCGTGATCCTCGTCAGCCATGACGTCGAGGAAGCGCTCTACCTCTCCGATCGCGTGATCGTGTTCGGGCCGCGGCCGACTCGAGCGGTGGGCGAGCTCGCTGCTCCGGCGCCACGAGCGAGGCCGCGCACGGAGATCGTCACGTCGGCCGAGTTCACCGCCGCGCGCGAGCGCGCCCTGGAAGCGCTGTCGAGACGCCCGCGATGAAGCGCTGGCTCCCGCCGATCGTGATCGTCGTCGTCCTCCTCGGGCTGTGGCAGCTCGCCGCGAGCCTCGACGTGATCGCCAATGCGCTCAACATCGAGCCATTCCTGGTCCCGTCGCCGAGCGAGATCGCGCAGTCGCTCTGGGCGGACCGCTCCCTGCTCCTCGACAACGGCTGGGTGACCCTCCAGGAGGTCCTGGCCGGCTTCGCCCTCTCGGTCGTCGCCGGCGTCGCGTTCGCCGTCGTCCTCCATCTGTCACCCATGCTGCGGCGAGCCTTCTACCCGCTGCTGATCGCATCCCAGACGGTGCCCATCGTCGTGATCGCGCCGATCCTGGTGGTCTGGCTTGGGTTTGGGATCGGCCCGAAGCTCGTGATCATCGCGCTGATCTGCTTCTTCCCGATCACGGTCAACACGCTGGACGGGCTGCGCTCGGTCGACCCGGACCTGCTGAAGATGATGCGGACGCTCGACGCCAGCCGCATGCAGACATTCCGACGCGTTGAGGGGCCCTCGGCCCTCCCCTACTTCTTCAGCGGAGCGAAGATCGCCGTGGCCGTCGCCGTGATCGGAGCTGTGTTCGGCGAGTGGGCGGGATCTAGCTCCGGGCTGGGCCACCTGATCCAGCAGGCGTCCGCCCAGCTGCAGACAGCACGCACGTTTGCCGCTGTCGTCGTACTGTCCGCGCTCGCGATCGTCCTGTTCGGGCTGCTCGCGGTGATCGAGCGACGGGTCGCCTGGTGGGGACCCCGCTCAACGAGAACCCCATGATCGACAAGAGGAGGCCAGTGATCAACCCCGGTCAGAAGTCCGTTCGCGCCATCGCCGTGGCCCTGGTGGTGTGCGCGGCGGTGATCGCCGCCGGGTGCGGGGAGAAGTCCGAGTCCACGAGCGCTGCCAAGCCGGAGCCCTTCAGCCTCGCACTGGACTTCTACGTCAACCCGGACCACGCCGGGATCTTCGAGGCGATCGACAACGGGTACTTCAAGGACGCCGGGCTGGACGTGCAGCCCCAGACGCCGTCGAATCCCTCAGCGCCCATCCAGGAGGTCGCTAGCGGCCGCGCGGACCTCGCCATCTCCTATGAGCCGGAGGTCCTGCTCGCGCACGATCAGGGCCTTCCCGTGAAGGCGGTCGCGGCCCTGGTGCCCACTCCGCTGACGTCGATGATCTGGCTCAAGGCCTCAGGCATCAAGGGCATCGCGGACCTCCGCGGCAAGACGATCGCCACCGCGGGCATCCCCTATCAGCAGGCCTACCTGAAGACGATCCTCGACAAGGCCGGCCTAACCACGAACGACGTCACCACCGTCGACGTCCAGCAGGGCCTCCTGCCCGCGCTCATCGGCGGCCGCGCCCAGGCGATGCTCGGCGGCTTCCTCAACGTCGAGGGAGTTGCCCTGCAACAGCAGGGCAAGGACCCGACCGTGAGGCCGGTGGACAAGCTCGGGATCCCGACCTACAACGAGCTGGTCCTCGTCGCGAACTCGGACACCCTGGACTCCGAGTCGCAGAACGTCCGCCTCTTCCTGGACGCGCTGCAGCGCGGCACGGAGGCCGCGGTCGCCGACCCGGCCGGCGCGACCAAGGACATCCTCGAGGCCGGCAAGGGCCTCGACCCGAAGACCACCAG
>DASQCL010000003.1:0-8396 GCA_035634715.1 Solirubrobacterales bacterium | reverse complement strand
GAGCGCCACGAAACGGCACTTGACCACGCTATAGGGGGCCAAACGTACCGTTCGTCGCCGCCTACACTCCGGGTTCCGCGGCCCCGTCGTCTAACGGTTAGGACATCAGGTTTTCAACCTGGGAGCGGGGGTTCGACTCCCCCCGGGGCCATGGTTCGATTCCGATGCGACCGGACCCGCCCGGCGCTTAGCTCCAGTTGAGTCCACGGCAAGAGGCTTCCTCGAGCACAGATGCAACCCGAGATCCACCTAGGCCCGATCACCCTCCAGACCTTCGGGATCATGTTCGCGCTCGCCTTCATTGCCGCGGGCGCGGTGGTCGCCCGGCGTCTAGGTGAGTGGGGCAAGCCCACCGACTGGGCCTACGAGCTGATCCTCTGCGGCCTGGTGGGCGGCATCGTCGGCGCGCGACTCGACTTCATCGCCGAGAACTACGACTCGGTCAAGCACGACCTGCTCGGCAACGTCTTCTCTGGCTCCGGCCTGGTCTGGTACGGCGGCGCGATCGGCGGCGCGATCGGCGTCGCCCTCTGGGCGTGGCGGCGAGGCATGCTCAACGCCGCCCTTCTCGACCTCTGCGCTGCTCCGCTGGCGCTCGGCTATGCGATCGGCCGGATCGGCTGCCAGGTCTCCGGCGACGGCGACTACGGCAAGGCGTGGGACGGCCCCTGGGCGATGGCCTATCCGCACGGGACGAAGCCGATCGACACGCCGGTGCAGCCGACGCCCATCTACGAGACGCTCGTGATGGGGCTCGTCGCCTACTTCCTCTGGCGCCTGCGCGACCGGGTGCGGCCCGGGGTCCTCTTCGCGATCTACCTGGTGCTGGCCGGCACCGAGCGGCTGCTGGTGGAGTTCATCCGGCGCAACACGCCCGAGTTCCTCGGCCTGACGCAGCCGCAGCTGATCAGCGTCGTGATGATGATCGCCGGCGGCGTCTGGCTGGCGGTGAAGGCCCGCCGCGGCGAACTCCTGCGCGACGACGGCGGCGCCACCGTGCCGAGCAGGGCGCCCGCCTAGCGCTCCTCCGGTCCGCTCAGTTACGGCAGGCCCGACAGGCCCCGTGGAGCACGACATCGTGCTCGGCGACCTGAAAACGCACCTTACGGGCGAGCCGGTCGATGGTCTCCTCGAGCTCCTCGTCGTCGAACGGGATCACCCGCCCGCAGATGTCGCAGACGAGGTGATGGTGATGATCGCCTCCGGGCACGAGCGCCTCGTACCGGGCGATTCCCTGCCCGACCTCCAGCCGTCCCACGAGCTTCATGTCGGCCAACAGCTCGAGCGTCCGGTAGATGCTCGCGAGCCCCACGCGGTGACCCTTCCCGCGCAGGCTCGACTCGATCTCCGGGGCTGTGAGGGCGCACGCCTGGGTCGCCAGCAGGTCGATCACCGCGAGCCTCGCCTGTCCCTTTCGCAAGCCCGCCGACCGCAGCTCCCCGATCGCGCGTTCACGCCAGATAGTCCCCGAGTCCGTCATCGCGTCCGAGCGTATCCCGGCTCGCGGCCGCCAACGGCGGGGCCGGTGTTCCGGATCCGGCGGGACGCGCGGACCGCCCAGGCACCCGTGGCCACCAGCGCGTAGAGCACCACCGTCACCCCCGCGATCGAGGCGCCCGCGGCCGTGTCCGCGTAGTAGGAGACGTAGAGACCACCGATCCCGGAAGCGACAGCCAGGCCGGCGGCCAACCACAGCATCGGGGCAAATCGATTCACGACGAGCGCGGCCGTGGCCGCCGGCGCCACCAGCACGGCGAGCGCGAGCAGATTCCCGAGGCCCTGAACGGCAACCAGGATCGCCAGCGACAGGAGCACGAGGAGGGCGATGTCGACGAGCATGGGGGAGATCCCGAGAGAAGGCGCCGACCCGCGTTCGAAGCCGACCGCGAGGAGCGGGCCGTGCATGAGCCAGAGGGCACCGCCGGTCACGAGGACGGCCGCGCCGGCGAACGCCAGATCCCCGTCGGTCACACCGAGCACGTCCCCGAACAGAAGGTTCTGGATTCCCGGCGGAGACGTCGGCGACAGGGCCAGGAGCGCACCGAGCCCGAACAGTGTCGTGATCACGATTGCCACTGCGGTGTCGCGTCCGATGGTCGGAATGCGGCCGGCGATCGCGATCCCCAGCGCCGCGACCACGAGGCCCGCGGCGCCGCCGACCAGGAGGGGGATGCCCGTGAGGGCCGCGACCACCAGTCCCGGGAACAAGCCATGCGCGAGCGACTCGGCACTGTACGACAGTCCGTAGAAGACGATCCAGCAACCCAGTGGACCGCTGATCAGGCCCACCAACGCGATCTCGAGAAACGCGCGCTGGAGGATCGCCTGCGACCACGGATCGGCGATCGCGTGCCACACCCCGCCGCCGGCCGGAGCAAGGATCTCAGCCATGCTCATCACCGTGCCCGTGGTGATGGTGCGCGGGAAGCACCGCGACGTGCTCGCCGTCCTCGCGGAGCTCGACGATCATCCCGCCGTGAGTTGCCTCCAGCACCGGCATGGTGAGCACCTCATCGGGCGGCCCGAAGGCGACCTGGCGGTGGTTCAGGCATAGAACGCGGTCCCACCGGCGGGCCTGCTCGATGTCGTGGGTGGCGATCAGGACCGCCCGTCCCTCCCCTGCGAGGCGATCGATCAGCTCGCTCAGGCCGGTCGCGCTCCGAGAATCGAGCCCGGTGAACGGCTCGTCAAGGAGCAGGACGCTCGCGTCCTGCACCAGGGCTCTCGCGACGAGCACGCGCTGACGCTGCCCGCCGGACAGCTCGCCGAAGTTCCGCGAGGCGAGGTCCGCGAGCCCGATGGAGGCGAGAGCCTGCCGCGCCGCCGTCCGCTCGCCGCGACCCGGATGACGCCACCAGCCCCGGAGGGGAATGGTCCCCATCAGCGCCACGTCGAGCGCGCTCACCGGGTAGTCCAATCGCGACCGCTCAGTCTGCGGAACGGTGGCACAGCGCGCCGAGACCGTCACGTCACCCGACAGGGGCTCGAGCTCCCCTAGCAGCGCGCGGAAGAGCGTCGTCTTTCCGCCGCCGTTCGGACCGAGCACGCCTATGCGCTCGCCCGCCAGGGCGCTGAACGTCACGTCGCGGAGCGCCGGTGAGCCGTTGTACCCGACTGCCAGCCCATCCGCCTGAACCAGCGCTCCGGGGCCATGGGTCGGGTCGATGGCAGGATTCATCCGAGCCCTCCGATCCGGCAGCCCCGCTTGCCGCCGGTGAACCCGCGGACCATCGCGTTCGCGTTGGCCTCCTCCATGCCGAGATAGGTCGCGCCCGGCGATCCGGTCGGGCCGAGGGTGTCTCCGTAGAGAGTCAAATCGCTGATCGCGCCCGTCTGCCTGGCGAGGGCCTGCGCGACGTCCGGATTGATCGAACTCTCCGGGAAGATCGCCCGCACGTGCTCGCGCTGGATCTCGTTCGCCAGTTGGGAGATCTCACCGGCCGACGGCTGCGCCTCGGTCGTCTGAGAAGGGATGACGGCCCCCACGACCTCGATCCCGTAACGCTTGGCGAAATAGTTGAACGCGTCGTGATCGGTCACCAGCTTGCGCCGATTCGCCGGAACCGATGCGAAACAGTGCCCGATCTCGGCATCGAGCGTGTGGAGCTTCTTCAGGTAGGCGGCGGCGTTCGTCTCGAAGGTCTTCCGGTGCGACGGGTCGGCCGAGATCAGCGCCTCGCGGATCTCCCGGACCGCGGCCTCCGCATTGACCGGGTCGTGCCACCAGTGCGGGTCGTACCTCGATGCCTCCGGTCCGCTCGTCTCGCCCGCGACGTGCACGGGCAGATGAGCCCCGAGGTCCACTACCTGCGCATCGGCCCCCGACTCGCTGACGACCTTGCCCATCCACGCATCGAGGTTGTCCCCGTTTTCCAGCACGAGCTTCGCTCCCGCCGTAGCGGTGACGTCCCCGGGCCTGGGCTCGTACTCGTGCGGGTCCGTGTTCGGTTGGAGGATCTGGTGGACGTCGACGGCGTTCCCACCCACGTTCCGGGCGAAGTCGGCGATCTGCGTCGTGGTCGCGACGACCGACGGCTTGTCCCCGGACGAGCCCACCTGCGCACACCCGGTCAGGGCGATGGTGACCGCCAGCAAGCCCGCGGCCGCAGGGGCCACCGCGAGCCGGCGCGACCGTGGCAGCACCCTGGCCGCCGCGGCCAGTGCGAAGACGCCCCCGGCGAGCACCGCGATCGCGGGCCCCGGCGGCGCATTCACTTCCACAGACAGCCACAGCCCGGCGATTCCCTCCAGCGCGACCAGGACCACGGTGGCGATCTGCCACGCGGGCATCCGCTGCGTCCAGAGCCTGGTGGTCGCCGCGGGCACCACCAGCAAGGCGGCGGCGAGCAGGGCGCCCGCCGCGGAGAGGACCGAGACCGCCCCAAGCGCGACCAATCCGAGCAGGACCAAATCGGGAAGGAGAGCGGGTACGCCGAGCGTCCGGGCGCTCTCTGGGTCGAATCCGGTCGCGAGCCAGCTGCGGCCGAGCAACAGGTTCGCCCCGAGAACAACCGCGCTGAGGGCCCCGGCGAAGATCAGGTCGCGAGGCTCCAGCACGAGCAGACTTCCGAACAGGAGCGTCTCGATGTTCGACCCCGAGTGAAAGACGTCGGAGGCCAGGATCACGCCCAGCGCCAGCGCGCCCACCAGCGCGAGAGCCGTGCGGCTGTCGTAGAGCTCCCGTCGCCCCGCCCCCAGCCGTCCGACGACCACCGCGAATGCCAGCCCCACGCCGAGCGCACCGATCTGAGGCGCGAATCCGAGGCCGTCGGCGAGGACGAGGCCGGGGAAGGCCGCCGTTGCAAGGGCGTGCGAGTAGAAGGCAAGGCCCCGCACCACGATCCAGGTGCCGAGCAGGCCGAGCCCGACCGACAGCAGGAAGACCTCAATCACGCCGCGCTGGACGAAGGGAAGTTGGAATGGGTCGAACAGGGAGGGGCTCCTCAGGCGTCGCTCGAGTACGAGATGATAATGGGAATCATTCTCATCTGGTGACTGGACAGAACCCGGACGGGTTCATTGGACGGGAAAGGGAGGTGGGGCTGAACGCGGGCGATCCGGCGGGTCCGCGGTGTCATAATCGGCCCGCGATGTGCGTTCAGTGCATGATGACCGCGATGGGGTCGGTCGCCGCCGCGAGCGGCACCCGCACGTGGCTCGGGCGAAAGAAGGCGGAGTGGCTCACCCCCAGGCGCCTGCGCTTCATCACCGTCGCCCTCTTCGTCGGCGCCGTACTAGCCGCCGGCACCATGAGCGGCAGCGGCGGCGCCTAGACCGAGCGCAGCATCCCGCCGTCGAGCGGGACGACCGCGCCCGTCAGATACGCCGCGCGCTCCGAGCAGATGAAGGCGACGAGGTCGCCGAACTCCTCCGGCTGGCCGAGGCGACCGGCGGGGATGCCCTCCGGGGCCTTGGCCTCCATCTCCTCCCACGATCCCCAGTTCTCGGCCAGCCTGTCCGTCGCGAAGCGGCCGGTGGCGACCGTATTGACCGTGATCCCGTCCGACGCGACCTCGGTCGCCAGCGTCTTGAACAGCCCGATCGCCGCCATGCGGTTGGCGTTGGAGAGGGTCAGGTGGGGAATCGGCTCCCGCACCGAGCTCGACCCCACGTTCACGATCCGGCCCCACTTCCGCTCGCGCATCCCCGGCAGCACCGCGTCGGCCAGCACGAGCGGGGCGAGCACGAGCGAGCGGTAGGCCTCCTCCCACACCTCCCGTTCGTGGTCGAGGGCGCCGCCGAGTGGCGGGCCTCCGGTGTTGGTGATGAGGATCTCCACCGGCCCGACCCTCGAGGCCACCTCATCCGGCAGCGCCGCGAGCCGGTCGAGGTCGTCCGTGTCCGCCTCGAACGCGGTGGTGTCTCCCTCGATCTCCTTGGCCGCCGCCTCGACCCGCTCTCGCGACCGGCTGGCCATCGCCACCCTGACGCCCTCTCCCGCCAGGGCGGCCGCGATCGCCAACCCGATCCCCTTGCTCGCGCCCATCACCAGCGCCGTCTTCCCCTCGATCCTCAAGTCCATGCGCGCAAACTATCGGTGGGGTACGGTGCGCGTGATGCCCGGCGGTGACCTCTACGAGCAGATCGTCGACGCGGCCAACGACCTCTACGGCTCGCACGACGGCAGTCGCGCCCTCCACGCAAAGGGGACCTGGTGCGCGGGCACCTTCACGGCCACGCCGGAGGCGGCGGAGCTCTGCCGGGCCGCCCACTTCCAGGGCGAGCCCGTTCCTGCGCTCATCCGGTTCTCCAACGCCAGCGGCGATCCCGAGTCCGACGATTGGCAGCGCGACTCCCGTGGAATGGCCGTCAGGCTTCGCCCGTCGAACGGCGAGGAGACCGACATCCTCGCCGTCACGACTCCCGCCTTCGTCAGCCGCAATCTCGACGATTTCCTCGAGCTGATCCGGCTTCGGAAGCCCGATCCCGAAACCGGGCAGCCCGATTGGGAGAAGCTCGGCGCGTTCCTCGGCGAGCACCCCGAGTCGCAGACGGCGGTTCAGGCGACACTCAACGCCGAGCCTCCCGCCAGCTTCGCCACGCTCGTCTACCAGTCGCCCCACAGCTTCCGGCTCCGTGCCGCCGACGATTCGGCGACGTGGGTGCGCTACCGCTGGCGCCCGGAGGCGGGCGAGGCCACTCTCGGTGACGACGACGCCAAGGCGCTCGGGAGCGATTACCTCCGCACCGAGCTCGCGGAGCGCCTGGCCGGCGGGCCGGCCTCGTTCGAGCTGAAGCTCCAGATCCCGACCGAGGACGACCCGATCGACGACCCGACGGCCGTCTGGCCCGAGGACCGCGAGCGCATCGCCGCCGGCAGGCTCGAGATCACCGAGATCGTCGATGACCCCGAGGGCGGCGAGCACATCGAGGTGTTCGACCCGACCCGGGTGCCCGACGGCATCGAGCTGTCCGACGATCCGATCCTGCATGCCCGTGCCCGGGCCTATTCCGTGTCCGCCTACCGACGTCTAGGGATGGACGTGGAGAACCCCTCGACGCCACCCGCCCGCTGACGCGCGCATGAGCGGCGGGTTCCGTCGTTCGAGCGCGTTCGGCATCGTCGGCGTGATCGTCGTAATGGTGGCCGTCGCGCTGATCGCGCTTCAGTTCGGCAGCGGCACCGCCCACCCCACTGGGGCGCTGATCGCGATCGTCGGAATCGTCTTCGGCTTCATCGCGATCCTCATGGTCCTCCAGCGCCGCGACCTCAACAAGGTCTCCGGCGCGGCCGAGGGCGAGGCGCTCGCGGAGGTGGGACCCGTCTCCGACCCCACCACCGTTCCGCCCGGATCCCTGATCGCGGCGATGGCCGTTCGCCCGGTGGACGAGCGGGGCCGGCGGCGATGGCATCACGGTGGAGCGCCGCCGCGACTCGTCGGGCTTCGATTGGCTCTGCGACCTGTGGCTGGCCGAGCGCCTGGCGGACGCGGTGCGGGCATAATCGTCGCGGGCGGTTAGCTCAGTTGGGAGAGCGCCTCGTTTACACCGAGGAGGTCGTCGGTTCGAACCCGGCACCGCCCATCGCTCCGTTGACAGCCCCCTTGACGCCGGGCTTATGCTGCCGCCTCTAGCCCATCAACGGCAGAGGGTCACGGGAAGGAGCACATGATGTCGGTCGAGCAGTCGCTGGCGGAATTTCAGGAGACGGAGAGCCAGAACGCCTTCTCCAAGCAGAACTCGAAGCTCCTCAAGGTGGAGCTCTCCGGCGTGACGATCCAGGCGAAGCTGGGGTCGATGGTCGCGTACCAGGGCGACGTCAAGTTCGAGCACGCCGGGAGCGGCGGCATGAAGCGGATGCTGAAAAAGACCGTGACCAGCGAGGGCGTCAGCCTGATGAAGGTCTCCGGGAGCGGCGAGGTCTTCCTGGCCCACCTGGCTGAGGACATCCACCTGATCAGGCTCGAGGACGACAAGATCACGGCGAACGGCTCCAACATCCTCGCGTTCGAGGACGGCATCGACTGGGACATCAAGAAGGTCGAGGGTGCCTCCAGCGCGCTCGCGGGCGGCCTCTTCAACATCGAGCTCGCCGGCACCGGCTGGGTTGCGCTCGTCTCCGACGGGCCGCCGCTCCTGATCCAGCTCGACGGCCAGCAGACTTTCGCCGACCCGCAGGCCGCGATCACGTGGTCGAGCGGCGTCAGCACCTCGGTCAAGACCGACGTGAACATCAAGACGCTCACCGGCCGTGGCTCGGGCGAGACGATCCAGATCGGCTTCTCCGGGAACGGCTGGCTCCTGATTCAGCCCTCTGAGGGACAGGTCGCGGGGGCCGGTGTGGGCGGCGGCAGCAGCAGCTCGGGCGGCGTCGGTGGTGCGCTCGGAAACCTGCTCGGCGGCTAGGGCCGCTCGCCGGCTAGCCGCGGGCTGTCAGCGATCGACATAGGGGCGCG
>DASQCL010000002.1:0-5563 GCA_035634715.1 Solirubrobacterales bacterium | reverse complement strand
TCGACACCGCCAACATCTACGGCGTGGGGGCCGCCGAGTCGGCCTGGGGGGAGATCCTCAAGGACTTCGTCCGCGAGAACTACATCCTCGCCACCAAGCTCTACTTCCCGATGTCGGCGACGGACCGCGGCCTGTCGCGCGAGCAGGTCCACAAGCAGCTCGACGCATCCCTCGACCGGCTGCAGACCGACTACATCGACCTCTACCAGTGCCACCGCCCCGACCCGGAGACGCCGATCGAGGAGACGATGGAGGCACTGACCGAGGTCGTCGAGGCGGGCAAGGTGCGAGAGATCGGGTTCTCCGAGTGGACCGTGGAGCAGGTTCAAGCGAGCCTCGACGTCGCCGGCACCAAGGACTTCGTCTCCTCGCAGCCGCAGTACAACATGATCTGGCGCGCGCCCGAGGCCGAGCTCATCCCCTTCTGCTCCGAGCACGGGATCACGCAGATCGTCTGGTCGCCGCTCGCCCAGGGCGTCCTCACCGGTAAGTACCCGCCGGGGCGGCCGCCGCCCGAGGGCACGCGCGCCGCCAACGACGAGATGAGCGTCTCGATCTCCCGGTACATGGTGGACTCGGTGCTGGAGGCGGTGCAGCGGGTCGAGCGCGTCGCGGAGGACAGCGGCATCGGCATGGTTCAGCTCGCGCTCGCCTGGGTGCTCCGGCAGGAGAACGTGTCGGCGGCGATCATCGGCGCCTCGCGTCCCGAGCAGGTCCATGCCAACGCCGAGGCGTCGGGGGTCGAGCTATCGCAGGACGTGATCGACGCCGTCGACGAGGCGCTCGACGGCGTGATGATCACCAAGCCGCAGCTGGCCGCCTTCGCCCAGGAAGGCGTCAAGCACCGCTGAGGCCTGGCCGCTCGGCTCAGCCCGAGGGCAGGGCGTAGATCGCGATCGCCGCGAAGTGCGCGGTGGCGGCGGCAATGACGAGGACGTGGAAGATCTCGTGGTAGCCGAACACCGCCGGGTTCGGGTCCGGCCGCTGTCGGGCGTAGACGACTGCACCAGCGGTATAGAGCACCCCGCCCACGGCGATCAGGACCCCCGCGCCGACCCCCGCGCCGACGATGATCGCCGGAAACCCGAGGAGGCCGATCCAGCCGACCGCCAGGTAGACGATCGTCGACACCCACTTCGGAGCGTCGACCCAGATCAGCTCCACGACGATGCCGGCGAGGGCACCCGCCCAGACAGCGATCAGGAGGGCGTCGGCGAGCGGGCCGCTCATCACCAGGAGCGCGAACGGGGTGACGGTCCCCGCGATCAGCAGGAAGATCATCGAATGGTCCAGCCGGCGCATCCACTTACGGATCTCGGGCCGGCGCCAATTGACCCGGTGGTACAGAGCGCTCGTGCCGAGCAGACCCGACAGCGAGAAGGCATAGATCGCCATCGCGATGCGGGCATGACCGCTGGGAGCCGCGGCGATCAGGGCGCCCCCGGCAATCAGTGAAATGAAGAAGGCCCACTCGTGCGAGACGCCGCGCAGGCGCGGCTTCGCGATCGCGATGAACTCCCCAGCCGCAGCCTTCGCCTCGGTCACCCGCTCCGTCGCGACCGTCTTGGCGTCCGTGACCCGTTCGGTCGCGGCCACCCTGGCGTCCGTCACCCGCTCGGATGCGGCGGCCTTCGCGTCGGACACGCGCTCGGACGCGGCGGACTTCGCCCCAGTCACCCGCTCGCGCGCTCGATCCCTCCTCGTCACTCAGCGAGCGTACCGAACCCGCACCGTGCGGGAGTTACTTCGTCACAGTCAGGCGTCGAACCACACATATAGCGTCAAGATGGACGAAGGAAACCGCTACCGCTAGTAGAATCAATGACGTGGTTTGTCCCTCGTGTCGCACTCAGACTCGCGTCCTCGAAAGCCGTCGCGCGCCCGACGGGGACGTCGTGCGGCGCCGCCGCGAGTGCCCCCAGTGCGACCGGCGCTTCACCACCTTCGAGCGGCGCGACCCCGAGCCGGCCTACGTGATCAAGCGCGACGGCGAGACGCAGCGCTTCGACCGGACCAAGCTTCGGGCGGCGCTCCTGGCCGCGGCCCACAAGCGCCCGGTGACCGCGGTGGACGTGGAGACGATCGTCGATCGGATCGAGGTGGCCGCCGGGGACTCGGGCGAGCTCTCGACCGAGCGGATCGGCGAGCTCTGCCTGACGGAGCTCGGGGCGATCGACCGGGGCGCCTACCTGCAGTTCCTGGGGACCCTGGCGGACCCGGTCCCCGCAATTTCCGAGCAAACGACCGCGATGGGGACGAGTGGTTCCGTCCGGGTCGGGCGCGAGGATCCGCAGTCACCCCCAAAAGCTGCCGTGAGGAGAGGACTTGATGAGTAAAACCGCTGCAAACCGCGCAGGAACTACCGACGCGGGACTGACGGTCGAGCGCCGCAGCACGACCCCCGGCGTCCACCCCTTCGACGAGGTCGAGTGGGAGCTCCGCGACGCCATCATCGGCGATCCCTCCAACCCCGCCTTCGAGCAGCGCGGCGTCGAGTTCCCCAAGACCTGGTCCCAGAACGCGACCAACATCGTCGCGCAGAAATACTTCCGCGGCCGGCTCGGCTCCCCGGAGCGCGAGAGCTCTGTCAAGCAGATGATCTCGCGGGTGGCCGGCACGATCGCCGGCTGGGGGCGCGAGGGCGACTACTTCGCGACCGACGATGACGCCGACACCTTCGAGGCCGAGCTCACCCACATCCTGCTCCACCAGGAGGCGGCCTTCAACAGCCCGGTCTGGTTCAACGTCGGCTTCGAGGAGCACCCGCAGTGCTCCGCCTGCTTCATCTTGAGCGTCCAGGACACGATGGAGTCGATCCTCGACTGGAACACCAAGGAGGGCATGATCTTCCGCGGCGGCTCCGGCTCGGGCATCAACCTCTCCAACATCCGTTCCTCGCAGGAGCACCTCTCCAAGGGCGGCCTGGCCTCGGGCCCCGTCAGCTTCATGCGCGGTGCCGACGCGTGGGCCGGGACGATCAAGTCCGGCGGCAAGACCCGCCGCGCGGCGAAGATGGTCGTCCTCGACGTCGACCATCCCGACATTCAGGACTTCATCTGGTGCAAGGCCAACGAGGAGGAGAAGGCCGGCGCCCTTCGCGATGCCGGGTTCGACATGCGGATCGACGGCGACGGCTTCACCTCGATCCAGTACCAGAACGCCAACAACTCGGTCCGCGTCACCGACGACTACATGCAAGCGGTCGAGGCGGGCTCGGACTGGGAGCTGACGGCCCGGGTCAGCGGTGAGCCCGTGAAGACGGTGGCCGCCCGCGAGCTGATGCGCGAGATCGCCGACGCCGCCTGGCGCTGCGCCGATCCGGGCGTTCAGTACGACACGACCATCAACCGCTGGCACACCTGCCCGGAGTCGGGGCGGATCAACGCGTCCAACCCCTGCTCCGAGTACATGCACGTCGACGATTCGGCATGCAACCTGGCCTCGATCAACCTGATGAAGTTCCGCCGCGAGGACGGCAGCTTCGACTCAGAGCGCTTCGCGCACGCCGTCGACGTGGTCTTCCTGGCGCAGGAGATCGTCGTCACCCCGTCGAGCTACCCGACCGAGCAGATCGGTGACAACGCTCGTGCGTTCCGCCAGCTCGGCCTGGGCTACGCGAACCTCGGCGCGCTGCTGATGGCCGACGGCATCCCCTACGACTCCGACGAGGGTCGCAACGTCGCCGCGGGGATCACTTCGCTCATGACCGGGCGCGGCTACCGCAAGTCCGCCGAGGTCGCCGCGGCGGTCGGTCCGTACGACGAGTACGACAAGAACCGGGAGCCGCACAACAACGTGATGCGCATGCACCAGGAGGCCGCCTACGAGATCGACTCCACCGGGGTCAAGGGCGACCTGGTCGACGCGGCCCGCGAAGCGTGGGACGAGGCGGTCGAGCTCGGCGACGAGCACGGCTACCGCAACGCCCAGGCGACCGTGCTCGCCCCCACCGGGACGATCAGCTTCCTGATGGACTGCGACACGACGGGCATCGAGCCCGACTTCTCGCTGGTCAAGTTCAAGGAGCTGGTCGGCGGCGGGCAGATGACGATCGTCAACCGCACCGTGCCGATGGCGCTCGCGACTCTCGGCTACTCCGAGTCGGAGGTCGAGCAGATCGAGGCCTACATCAACGACAGGGCCACGATCGTCGGCGCGCCCGGCCTCAAGGACGAGCACCTGCCGGTGTTCGACGTGGCCGTCGGCGAGCGGGCCATCTCGCACATGGGCCACATCCGGATGATGTCGGCGGTGCAGCCGTTCCTCTCGGGTGCGATCTCGAAGACCGTCAACCTGCCCGAGTCGGCGACGGTCGAGGACATCGCCGACGCCTACACCCAGGGCTGGAAGCTCGGCCTGAAGGCGCTCGCCATCTACCGCGACGGCTCGAAGACGGCGCAGGCGCTTCGCATCGACGCCGGCGACAAGAAGTCAGAGCCCGCGGCCGCCGAGGTGCCCGCGGAGCCGCGTCCCATCCGCCGCAAGATGCCTCGCGAGCGCCAGTCGATCACCCACAAGTTCTCGATCGCCGGCCACGAGGGCTACATCACGGCGGGCAAGTACGAGGACGGCTCGATCGGCGAGATCTTCCTCACCGACATCGGCAAGGAGGGCTCGACGCTCCGCGGCATGATGAACGCGTTCGCGACCGCGATCTCGATCGGCCTGCAGTACGGCGTGCCGCTGGAGGTGTTCGTGAAGAAGTTCAGCTACATGCGCTTCGACCCGGAGGGGATCACGTCAAACCCAGAGATCCCGTTCGCGAAGTCGATGCCCGACTACATCATGCGCTGGCTTGCGAGCCGGTTCATCGAGGACCTCGACGAGCTCGAGGACCTCGGGATCCTCACGCCGGAGGTGCGCGCCCGCCGCGAGGCCCAGCAGACGCTGATGCTCGACGACGAGCCCGAGGCCAACGGCTCGAACGGCGGCAACGGCAACGGTCACTCCAACGGTGGGGGCGAGGCGAGCGGCGCCTCGGTGGCCCCAACCGAGGCGCTCACCGACACCCCGCCGGTCGTCCCGGCGAAGATGTCCGGCAGCGACCTGGGACCGGCATGCGAGCAGTGCGGCGGCATGATGCAGCGAACGGGCTCGTGCTACACGTGCTCGAGCTGCGGCAACAACACCGGCTGCGGCTAAGTAGCCCGCTTCTCAGACCCGCAACCGGCGGTCGTGTAGCGCCGCGTAGACCGGGCGGCAAGCTTCGGCGACGGCGGCGTCGTGGTCACTGTCCCTAATCTACGCGGGTTCCCGAATCCGGAAAGAGTTGTTCAAAGCCGAATCCGCGACCCACCGCATCCAGGACGGGCTGACCAAGGCTGGGTTCAAGACCGAGGGCGACGCGTAGGGGCCGAACACCAAGAAGGCGCTCACCGGATTCGAACCCTGGCACCCTTGGGAGACGGTTCTCTCTGACCACGCCGCCGCCGTCGAAGCTTGCCGCCCGGTCTATGCGGCGCTACACGACCGCCGGTTGCGGGTCTGAGAAGCGGATTTTTAGCCGCAGCCGGTGTTGTTGCCGCAGCTCGAGCACGTGTAGCACGAGCCCGTTCGCTGCATC
>DASQCL010000001.1:0-5988 GCA_035634715.1 Solirubrobacterales bacterium | reverse complement strand
CTACCAGTCTGCTACCAGTTGGTGCGCTGAGGGAGGCTTCTAGGCGGGGAGGGCCCGCGCCGCGGCGGGCACGTAGAGGATCGTCTCGATCCTTTGGATAAGCGGTGTTGGCGGGACCTGACGCAACCTGACGGAGGTTTGCGTCACAAGCGGCTGATGGGATTCGAACCCACGACCTTCTGCATGGCAAGCAGACGCTCTAGCCAACTGAGCTACAGCCGCGCGAACGGGGGATTCTAGCCGGGGCGCACCGGCTGCCCGGCGCCGCGGGGCTAGGCGTCGGCGAGCTTCGCGTCGAGCGAGATGTCGACCCCGGCGAGGGCCCTGGACACCGCGCAGCCGGCCTTGGCGGCCTCGGCCTGTTGCTGGAACTCGTCAGCGTCGAGGCCGGGGACCTCGCCCTCGGTCTGCAGTTCGATCCTCGTGATCGTCGGCCCGCTGTCCGTCGGCTCCAGGTGGACGCGTGCATTCGTCTCGACCCGACTGGCCTCGTGGCCCGCCTCGGCGAGCGCGTGGGCGAGGGCCATTGAGAAGCACCCGGCATGAGCGGCGCCGATCAGCTCCTCGGGGTTCGTCCCCGTGCCCTCCTCGAAGCGCGAGGAGTAGGAGTACTGGCCCTCGAAGGCGCCGCTGCCGAGCGCCATCGTCCCGCGGCCTTCCCGAAGTGCGCCCTCCCATCGTGCGTTTGCGGTCCGAACAGCCATCTTCCGCCTCCTCTAGTCGTTTGCGTCCAGCGCCTCGTTGACGAGGCGATCTGCGTGGGCATTCTCCTCTCGCGGCACGTTCCGGATCGACCACCGCTCGAAGCCCGCGAGGGCCGCCCTCACCTGCGAGTGAAGTTCGCGCAGGCTCGCGTCCTTCACCCGGTATTCCCCGCGGACCTGCTTGACGATCAGCTCCGAGTCGCCGACCAGCTCGAGCTCAGCCGCGCCCAGGGCGCCCGCCCGCTCGATGCCCAGGAGAACGGCCCGGTACTCGGCGACGTTGTTCGTTGCGCGGCCGATCGTCTCGGAGCGCTCGTCGAGGATGGTCCCGTCCGCGTCCGCGAGCACAGCGGCGATCGCCGCCGGCCCCGGGTTGCCGCGCGCACCGCCGTCGACGTGGACGACCAGCCGCTCGCTCAAGCTTCCTGAGCCGCCTGCTCCGGCTGCTCGGTGGCGGAGCGGAGGCGCAGCGTCCCGTCCTCGTCGACGGCTGCGTTCCAGGCCCGCGCCTTCTCGTCGAGCTCCGACAGCTCGGCGCCCTTCGCGACCTCGCGGACGGGCTCGCCGTCGTCGCCCTCGCCGTCGGCTCCGACCTCCCACTGGTACCACGAAAGCTCCCAGGCAACCGTCACCAGCGCCAGCTGACGCCGCTGGTCCGGCTGCACGCCGGCGTTGGGCTCCCCGAGCGACCGGATCAGCCCGGCAACCTTGCGGCGCTCCTCGCTGGCATTGAACCGCTCCACGGCGCGGCGCATCAGGGCCTCGGGGCCGCGCTTAGCCTTGCGCGTGGTACTCCGACCGCTCGCTGCGCCGGCCTCCTTCTTGGCGGCGACTTGGGGCCGGGCCTCCCGTTTCGCCCGCGGCGTGGCGGGCTTGCGGGCCCGCGGTCGCTCCGACTCCTCGGCGGGCTCCGGCGCGGCCTCCGCCTGGGGAGCCGGCTCCGGCTCCGGTTCCGGCGGCGGGGCTTCCTCGGCAACGGCATCCGGCTCCGCGACCGGCTCGGGTTGCGCCTCGTCGGCCGGCGGCCACGCCTCGTGATCCGGCTGGCCCATCGCGGCGTCGAAGTCATCCCAGACGGGCTCACGCCGCTCGGCGAACTCCTCCTCCTGCGCCGTGCCGCGCCGCCCCCGGCCGGCTCGTGCCCGGGCGGCGGCGCCCTTCAGGCGCTCTCTGAGCGCCCGCCCCCGGGAGCGCCTTGGCTCGTCCTCGGCGACGGTGTGGGCCATTGAGACCGGGATCCAGCCCGACGACTCGGCCCGCGAGCGGCACAGGGCGCACACCCGGATCCGCTGTCGCGAATCGGTGAGGTACTCGTGGATCTGCTCGCCCTTGAGGATGGTCCGCCCGCAGACGTCACAGGCGGGGAATGGATCGTGTGCGTCCGCCACGGACCCAACGTAGCAACGGGGCTTCAGACGGCGGTCTTCTCGCCCGCCTCCTGGGCTTCGGCTACCACCTTCTGGGCGATGTGCCCGGGGACCTCCTCGTAGCGCTCGAACTCCATCGTGTAGTCCCCGCGGCCGCCGGTCATGGCGCGGAGATCCGTCGCGTAGTCCAGGACCTCTGCCATCGGGACCTCGGCCTTGACCTCGGTCATCGCGCCCTTCGGCTCGACGCCGAGCGGGCGGCCGCGCCGTGAGTTGAGGTCGCCGACCACGTCGCCAACATTCTCCTCGGGGACGGTGATGGTCACGCGCACGATCGGCTCGAGCAGATACGGGTCGGCCTCCGCGGCCGCCTGCTTGAACGCCATCGAGCCGGCGATCTTGAAAGCCATCTCGGAGGAGTCGACCGAGTGGTGCTGGCCGTCGTAGAGGCGCACGCGCAGGTCCTTCACGGGATAGCCCGCGAGGATTCCCTGCTGCATCGCCTCCGCAATGCCCTTCTCGACCGCGGGGATGAAACCTCCCGGGATCACCCCGCCCTTGATCGCGTTCACGAACTCGAACCCGGTGCCGGCCTCGACCGGCTCGATCTCGATGTGGCAGTCGCCGAACTGGCCGCGGCCGCCGGTCTGCTTCTTGTAGCGCCCGTGCGCCTTGGCGGGCTTGCGGATCGTCTCCAGGTACGGAACGCGCGGCGGGTGCAGCTCGATCTCGGCTCCGTAGCGGCGCTTCATCCGGTCGACGATCACCTCGACGTGGACCTGGGTGAGGCCGGCGATGATCTGCTCGCCCGTATCGGGGTCGCGGTGGACGTCGAGCGTCGGGTCCTCCTCCTCGAGGCGCCTCAGCGCGCTGGCGGCCTTCTCCTCGTCGCCTTTGGACTTGGGCTCGAAGGCGAACGCCATCACCGGCGCCGGCAGGTTGGGCGGCGGGAACGAGACGGCCGTGTCCTTGCCCGCCAGCACGTCGCCAGCCTGGGTGTCGCGAAGCTTCGCCACGGCCCCGATGTCGCCCGCGCCGAGCTCGTCGACCGTCGACGTCTCCTTGCCCCGCGGCGTCGCGAGCTGCCCGATCCGCTCCTTCGCCTGGCGCGTGACGTTGAAGATGTGCGAGTCGGAGCTCAGGGTCCCCGAGTAGACGCGGAGCATGTTGATCCGGCCCGTGTAGGGGTCGGCCGTGGTCTTGAAGACGTAGGCGACCAAGTCGCCGTCCTCCGTCGGCTCGATCTCGATCTCGTTGCCATCAGCGTCGAGCGCCCTGGCGCCGCCATGCATCGCCGGCGATGGGACGTCCTCGACGAGCGCCTCCAGCAGACGGTTCGTGCCCAGGTTTTGGGTCGCGACCCCGCAGGTGACCGGGAACAGGTGCCCCTCGGTGACGCCCTTCTTGAGCGCGGTGACGATCTCCGAATGCGAGATCTCCTCGCCCTCGAGGTAGCGCTCCATCAACTCGTCGGAGTTCTCCGCGACCTCGTCCATGAGCTTCTCGCGGTACTCCTCGGCCCGCGCCACAAGGTCGTCAGGGATCTCCCCCTCGGTGGCGTTCCCGCGTCCCGGGCCCTCGTAGGTGTAGGCCTTCATGTCGATCAGGTCGATGACGCCGCGCACCTCGTGCTCGGTCCCGATCGGAATCTCCGTCGCGACCACGTGCGCGCCGAAGGCGTCCTTGAGCGAGTCGAGCGACCGGAAGAAGTCCGCGCGCTCGCGGTCGAGCATGTTCACGAACACGAGCCGGGCGAGGCCCTCCTGGTCGGCGCGCTCCCAGAGGCGCTCGGTGTGGACCTCGACGCCCATCACCGCGTTCACGACGACCACCGCCGCGTCCACGACGCGCAGTGCCCCGAGGGTGTCGGCGACGAACGACGGCTCGCCGGGCGTGTCGATCAGATTGATCTTGCGGTCCGAGTACTCGAACGACGCCACGCTCGCGCCGATCGACATCGAGCGCTCCTGCTCGTCCTCCTCGAAGTCTGAGACCGTCGAGCCTTCATCGACCTGCCCCAGGCGGTTGACGACCCCGGCCTCGAACAGGAGTGCCTCGCAGAGGCTGGTCTTTCCACTCCCCCGATGGCCGATCAGCGCAACGTTGCGAATCCGATCCGCAGCCTTGTGCCCCATTGGCATGGAATATATGGCTTGCCGCGTGACTTCCGCAGCTACGGCCGAGTCGCGAACCGCGGGCGCAGCGCCAGCACCGCCTTGGTGTGGAGCTGGGAGACTCGGGACTCGGTGACACCGAGGACCTCACCGATCTCGCGGAGGGTCAGGTTCTCGTAGTAATAGAGGGCCACTACGAGGCGCTCGCGCTCCGGCAGGGACTCGATGGCGTCGGCCAGGCGGTCCTTCAGCTCCGACGCCTGCGCCTCGGTCTCCGGGTCAACCGCGTTCGGGTCATGGATCGTGTCGATGACCGAGATCGCGCCGCCGCTTCCCTCCGGGTCCGCGAACGACCACAGGTCGTCGAGGGCCAGCACGGACGAGTTGGCGATCTCCAGGAGCGCATCGTTGAACTCGTCGACGCCGATGTGGAGCTTCGCTGCCATCTCCTCGTCGGTGGGAGCGCGCTGCAGCTGCGCCTCGAGCTCGGCATTCGCCTTCTCGACGTCGCGGGCGCGGGCGCGAACCGAGCGCGGCACCCAGTCAAGCGAGCGGAGCTCGTCGATGATCGCCCCCTTCACGCGAGCGACGGCGAAGGTCTCGAACTTGATCTCGCGCTCCAGATCGAAGCGCTCGATCGCCCCGATCAGCCCGAGCAGGCCGTAGGAGATGAGGTCGGATTCCTCCACGTGGGACGGCAGCCCGGATGCCATCCGGCCGGCGATGAACTTGACCAGCGGCGAATAGGCGACGACCAGGCGCTCTCGGGCGCGCTCGTCCCCGTCCTCCTTGTAGCGCTGCCAGAGCTCCCGGAGTTCGACAGCTTTGACGTTTGTCTCCATCGGCTCCCCAGTGAAACCTATCCGTAGTGTGTTAGGCCCGTGGATGAGAACGTGCGTACTCGCGGCTAAGGCGTCCAGGCTCCACGCGCGTGTAGACCTGGGTGGTCGAGACGCTGGAGTGTCCCAAAAGCTCCTGGATTGAGCGCAAATCGGCGCCCCCCTCGAGCAGATGCGTCGCGAAGGAGTGGCGGAGCGTGTGAGGCGACACATGCCCGGCGACGGCCGCCTCGCGCACCCAGCGGTCGAGCCTGCGGCGCACGTCCGACGGCGACAGCCTCCGCCCACGGCGCGAGAGGAACAGCGCGGGTTCGGCGCGGTCGTTCGCCAGCGCGGGGCGCGCCTGGCGCAGGTACCGGTCCAGAGCGCGCTGAGCGGGCTCCCCCATCGGCACGATCCTCGTCTTCGACCCCTTCCCGGTCACGCGCAGGGCCTCGGAGTCGAAGTCGACGGAGTCGTCGTCGAGGTTGATGATCTCCTCGGCGCGGAGGCCGCAGGCATAGGTGACCTCGAGCATCGCGCGATCACGGACCTCCAACGGGCCCGATGCCGGTATCCGGTCAAGCAGCCGAGCGATGTCGTCGGGCGCCAGCACCCGCGGGAGGCGAGACTCCTTCTTCGGCATCGGCAGGAGCTCGGCGGGGTTTTGCGGCGCCGCTCCGGTGCGGGTCAGATGGTCGTGGAAGCTCCGGACCGCCGCGAGCTTCCGGGCGACGCTCGCCCGCGCGAGCCCGCGCTCCGAGAGCGCAGCGGCGTAGCTCCGCAGGTCGCGATACATGAGGAACCCAGGTTCCTTGCCTTGGCGCGTGGCCCACTCGGCGAGCTCGGCGAGGTCGCCGCCATAGGCTCGAAGCGTGTGGCGGGAAGACCCCCGGCGCTCGAGCTCGCGCCGGTAGTCGAGGAGAGCCGCCTCCCATGCCGAGCTCACTGCCGGCTCGGCAGTCTCGTCAGTCATTGCGGGGAG